>JAJRTW010000025.1 GCA_024278075.1 Bacteroidota bacterium
ACCAGACCTACGGTGTATCTGTTGTTGCGCCAGCAGCATAGCAGAGTAGCCAAGTCTGGAAAGGATAAGTGCTGAAAGCATCTCAAGCACGAAACCTACCCCAAGATTAGGTATCTCATGGCATAAGCCAGTAAGAATCCAGGAAGATGACCTGGTTGATAGGCTTCACGTGTAAGTGCAGCAATGTATTTAGCTGAGAAGTACTAATAATTCGAGGGCTTACCGTTAATTTTTTATTTACGGTTTTTATACTTGCTCTTTAAGCCTTCTTTATATCTTGGTGATGTTATCTTTAATCATTGCTTCCATTCGCCTCTTTTTCTTTTAGAATCGATAGTATTCTAAAAAATATTTAAAAAAACGAAGTTTTTCTCGGTGGCTATGGCGTGGGGGTCACACCTCTTCTCATTCCGAACAGAGTAGTTAAGCCCCACTGCGCCGATGGTACTGCTTGGGTGACTATGTGGGAGAGTAGGTCGCTGCCGGGATATTTATTAAAATAAAACGCTCATTTACTATTTGTAGATGGGCGTTTTGTATTTTACATATACGAAAGTTTTTCTCGGTGGCTATGGCGGGGGGTCACACCTCTTCTCATTCCGAACAGAGTAGTTAAGCCCCACTGCGCCGATGGTACTGCTTGGGTGACTATGTGGGAGAGTAGGTCGCTGCCGGGATATTTATTAATCCCTTCTTCTGCCAAAATGGCGGGGGGGGATTTTTTTATTTTTTTGGAGATTATTATGAAGAAATTCCTTTTTTTAATCACAACTATTTTTGTAGTTTTGATATTACCTGCTTGTAATGAGGAGCAAGTATTAGAGCATGATAATTCGAATACTGCTTACACAATCTATAGTAGCAACCCATACGAGTGGGTTGGAGTTTATCACAACGAAATATTATCAGCAATTTTAGATACTTTCGATTATACGAATTATAATGGAACTTGGCCCGATAATGATGTAATCGATACAATATCTCTTTTTGTTGATGAGTATGTTGTTGAGAATTATAACAATTATGATACAACTGCGCCAGCTATTTATAACTATCCAGTTGCAGAACATTGGATCAGTATGATAGATGATAGCAATGAACTATTAGACTCATTAAATAAATATTTAGACGATTCTGATTATAGTGCTTTGGATAAGCAATATGCACAAAGCATAAATGATTTAGTAGATGATATGCTGAATACAACGCTTAGTGATGCTGAAATATCTTCGAAAATTGATTCATTAGAATCCGTTATTCTATCACAGGATTGGGGGGACGGCGATATCGTTGCTCTTATGGGAATAGCTCTGTTAAAGCACTCATTTAATTATCATACAACACAAAGTGTTAATAATGATAAGGGGAATAGTAATAATAGGATTTTAGGTATGTCTTCTTTGCAAAAAGCTGCAATAGTAGCAACAGATTATTCCGTTGGCGCAGGAATATTTTTAGGTGGCACAAGTGCAAGTGGAGGTCTCGCTGCTGGAGCAGCTTTATGGGGAGGGATGAAAGCTGGAGTCGCAGCATCCGGAGCAATCTTACTACTTGGCGGATTGCTCGATTGGTGGTGATTAAAAAATAATGGGAATATTAAATGAAATCATTAAAATTGTTTTTAACTATAGTATATATATTATTATTCATATCTTTTTTATATTCAATTTTAACAATAGATAGAAGAGAAATATTAGAGCTCGTTCTCAGTATATATTTTTTACTTTTTATTTCAATTACCAATTATATCGAGATACCTGTATTAATAAAGTCAGATAGTCTTGATATTTCGGCGTATCAAAGAAGAGGTATTAGAATTGCCAATCTATTATCTTTACTGGTAGTGGCTCTTTATATTCCTTTCTTCAGCGTAGTTTATCTATATGAGCACCCGGCAATCTCAAAGATTTTATCTTCTGTAAATTTGCTGTTGATGCTATACGTTATTGTGATTGAATTCAAAGCACTAAAATCACATTACTGGCAACATAGTTCTAAATGAAAATTTTAGATTAATTATATTATTGCATGGCAGTGATTTTCAATCTAAAAGAACACATAGTGTGTTGGCCGCCGCCGGGAATATTATTAACAAAATGCTCATTTACTTAATTGCAGGTGGGCGTTTTTTTTTAATTCCAAATTATCCTTCCCATGGGTACCCCGATTTGTCTTCTTACCCGAACATTTAGCGTGGCAAATCACAAATATAATTATTTACCTTTTCTGATTATAATCCCTATGGAAGTTGTCAGTAGAAATTTCCAGTTCTTTGTAATCAGCAGCTTAATATGATTAATATCTCTGTAGGGCGGAATATCAAAATACCAATCAAATTTTCTTCGCCCCCTTGTGAGGTTCAGTGATATCTCATGGCCTGCGCTAAGAACTCTTTCGGCTAGATTAATAACATCTTTTTTTCTATAGAAAACTGAAAAACCGGATTCAATTGTGCTATTCTTAGCTGATGTGAATTCCGTAGTGTGAATGGCCAGGCCGCCGGGCTTAATACAATCGAGGCTGTTGAAAATAAAATCCTCGCCATGTCGCAGTGAGCCTAAGTGCTCAAGGGCGCAGCACGACCATGCAAAATCATAATCCCTCAATTCGATTGGGACAGCATTCATGTCCACATCTTTAAATTTTACAAGTTTAGAAAACTTCTCAGCCTCGCAGATACCTTTGTCATTTAATGCTTTCAATTGCTGTTTGGAGTTGCGGCCCCGAACCCAGCCCTTGTCATTTTTTTCCTCTATATTAATCTCGGTGGCCAGTAATTGACAGCCATGCTTTGCCAAAACCGCAGCAATAGGCTCGTTACCTACACCAAATCCAAGCCCTTTGCAACCCTGACGCATTAGATTGTTCTCCTTAATCGCCTGTAGGATATAAACGTATTCCCATTGCTTCCTGTGATTTCTGTCTTCCTCGCACATCTCAAGCAGCCAATTTTGGTAAACTTCGGATTTAATCTGATTTTGAGTAACCAGCTGTGTCCTCAGATTTGTAATAGTTGGTTCGGAATTTTCGATAATATCAATTCTTTTGCTCACTTATTTCTCATCTATATTATTCAATTAGTTATAGTTTAATATGCAAATTCATTAGTGTCCGGTAAAAAGCCAGCTAATATCATTTTTTACTTGAAATCGTAATAAACTCCTTTTTAGCCTATATTGTGCTATTATGGATGCAATTTTGAAATTAGCGAAATATAATACTAAAGGAGCCATTCAGAGCGAAACCACTTGTGGCGTAGCGAAGAATCCATCTTAATACTGCCAAATGAGTTATAAACACTGGATCCTTCTACTCCGCTCAGGATGACAGTACATTGAATATCAGCAAATATTTGGAAGGATTCTTTTTTTTAACCGGACACTAATGATGCAAATTAATAAATTCAACCAGACCATTCAGGAAATTCTTAATTCAGGCTTCATATCCATTGCCAATCAGGCATTGCCAATCAGGCATTGCCAGCTGTTGGGGTTAATAATTAAAAGACTCAATATGCTCATCTCATTCCCAAATTCCGATTTTGGAATGTAAATACCCCGTAAATCATTTTTTGCAATGGATTAGGCGATATTAATAACGAAAGTAATTATAACACCAAGTTTACCAATATGACATGCTCTTTAGTGAATTGATACAATAGACATCCGGGCTATTTAATTATTAAGGATTAAATCAAAATCAAACTTCATTGCTTTATTCAGGCATGATAAGTTACGATTGAATTCTACCCATATTTGGAAGCTATGATTAAATTGAATATATTTGTTTTGATAGCGAACCTATGAATATATTGATATGTTGTTAATTTAAAAAGAATATAATAAATAGTATATAAAAATTCGAACTATATAATTTATGTTATTTAGGAGTATTAATCATGAAGAACTATTCAACTGCTTTTGTAGCTGTCATCATCGCCCTATTTGTTTGTTCATGCACTCAGCCTCAGAACTTAAATGAGGATGAGCAAACGAACAATTCTCTAAATAGGACATGGGTAAGAACAGGACACGAAGATGGCTATACTATCCTGAAAAATTCGGATTCACTCGATGGAAATGAATATGGATTTATCATTTATCCGGATGGCAAATTCACCGAGCGAAAAAACTCCGGATGGTGTGGGACACCTCCGATTGCCTACTCGAATTTCGAAGGAGAATGGAAAAATCTCTCGGACAGCCTGCTGGAAATTAATGTTGGCTATTGGGGCGGGGCAGTATCTTATCAAATGGAAATTGTCTCGGTCAGTTCAGACGTATTAAGAATCCAATATCATTACGATAATTAGGGGTGTTTCCGAAGATATTAGGAGTATATCAGCCCGTTGCAGTCTGACAATAATTCTGCTTCGTTTCATTCCTTCGGCTGAAATTATCCGCTATGCCCTGTTTGGGAATGGTAATGAAGTAAGGGGGGGTGATATGATTCAGGAAAAAGGGAAGGCGTATTTATAGCTAACGGATTCTGAAATAAATTCCCCGATAAATCGGGACAATCCGATGACATCTTTCTGTTCTGACGGTTGTTATATCATTTTTTACTTTAAATCGTAATAAACTATACCCTTAAAGGTATAGTTAATAAAGAGTTATGTAAATTTTTATGTTTCAATTCAATTAGGAAATGATATTACAACCAGCATTTTGATGAATGAAGGTAAGGGTACTTCATGCCGTGCCCCTCCACTTTAATATATCTGTGATCTGCAACATACGCGATGCAGCCTCCGGAGTTTTTCACACAGCCACGGAATTGGGGATGCAGGGAAAAAAGGCCTGAAATATTCAGGCTAATTCACATTCAGTCCCGGCTCGAGGCTGCGGCCGCTAAGAACAAGAACAGATGCCGCTATCGAAGCTAAAGAATCAGAATAAGTTTTGATTGAGTAGTCATAATCGATTTTATCAGCAATATAGGGATTGCCAAAGAATATCGCAATAACGTCCCGGCCATCAGATAATTCTTTTACAATGGCGGAATATCGCTCGGGAATATCGATATTGCCTTCATAAGCCCGCCCCTTATTGAAGAAAGCAAAAATAAGCAGCTTGGCATCACTAATCCCGATTTTCAATTGCTCCAAATCGCTTTTACCTATGTCTTCGTTGATGAAACCATAGTCGCAATCGTTCTCCACAGCCTGGCCGAGCAGCGTGAAGAACATAGATGCCGCCTGGAAATCTTCGTCCTTCTGCAAAAATGCAAAGCCTGCGAATTGGTCTTTTTGCGATATGGGTGCAATAATCTTCTTTGCGTCAATTTCCAGTGCCGCAGAAGCAACGGCAAGGGCTATTTTCTCATGTTCTATATGCCCTTTGGGCTTTTCGGCATCATTTATTTCCCTATATGGAATCAGGCCAGACCATTTTTTCTGTGCAATAAGTATATTTGCCGAGGCGATGAGTTTGTTAAGAAAAACCTTGTCCTTTTCGGCCAGGTCCGTCATGTCTTTCAAGGCTTCGAATGGATTCTCCGGCATCAAAACGAGGTTATTTCCCGCTTGAATGGCCTTGCAAGCCGCCAATCCGCTTGTATAATTATCCGCAATTGCCTTCATATCGAGTGCATCGGTCAGTATCAATCCGTCAAAACCCATTTGCTTTCGCAAAATTCCATCTATTATCCTGCCGGAGAGCGAGGCGGGAGTCATAGTGTCGTCCAAAGCAGCTACGGCAAGGTGTCCGGCCATGATTGACCTTACCCCGTTCTTAATTGCTCTTTCAAACGGTTTGAATTCAACTTCATTTAATCTTTCAATCGAGTGGGCCAGCACGGGCAGGGAGATATGCGAATCGGTGGCGGTGTCGCCATGCCCGGGGAAGTGCTTGGCACATGCTATAACACGTTCTTCCTGCAAGCCTTTGATGAATGATGATGAATGGAGGCCGGCTGTTTCCGCATCTTCGCCGAAGGCGCGTATATTAATTATTGGATTGTCACGATTAGAATTGACATCACATACCGGAGCGAGGTTCCAACGAACGCCTACAGCTCTCGCTTCCCTTGCTATCAGCTGTGCTATGGCAAATGTTTTATTGACATCTCCGGTTTTGCCAAGAGCCATAGCGTGGGGGAAGGCAGTGCCTCCGGACAGCCTCATCGGCAGGCCAAATTCGAAGTCCGCCGAGAAGATAAGCGGTATCTCCGCCTTCATTTGGAGTTCGGATGTAAGCCTTTGCGTCTGTTCGGCCGTCCCTTTGAATATGCAGAAACCGCCGACTCCGTCTGCGGCCAATTTATCAATCAATGATTTATAGCGCTCGTCGTTATCGTATAGGTCAACGGACAGCCGCGGCATAATGCACTGGGCCGCTAATTGTTTCGCCGTTAGATTTCCCATTTTTGACATAATAATCGGATTTATTTTATTACTTTTAATTACAGGCCCTTGCCTTCGTAGTTTTTCAATAATTCGCGTATTTCATTGGGAATTCGGTGCGGAATGCCTTTGGCCGGATCTGTCAGAACTAATGTACAGCTTGTCAGCACCAGCGGAGTATCGTCTTTAAGCGTAACGAAATTCTCGAAATCGACCGAAGTGTCTCCAATTCTCTTCACCCGCGTCCATACAACGTATTCATCGGCGAATTGTGCGGGGTTGAAATAGTCAATTTCGGCATGCGCTATAACAACCGGAAATGATTTGCGATAAGTATTTTTGTCAATCAATATGCCAACATCGTTCAGATACTCCGCCCTGGCCCATTCAACCCAATAGAGATATTGCAGGTTATGGACGATATGGAAGGAGTCCACCTCCGAGAACCGTACTTTGCCTTCGAATCTATGCCTGAATTTCTTTCTGATTTCGATAAAATCAATATTATTGCTTATCATATCATAACTTCGTTTTATTATGAATTCGATTCCCCACTAATTCCCTTTTTTTTATGTTCCGTCGGTTCTTACAACTAACGATAGATGGTATCAGCAAACTTCCCAGTTGTAATAACTGGCTGCGTAAAATGACAACTAACTAACATCTATACCCTTTCATACAAAACTGCCGTGCCTTGGCCGCCGCCGATGCAGGCCGATGCTATACCATATTTCACATTGCGTATCTGCATTTCACGGGCGATAGTTAGCGACAGCCTTGTACCGGTTGCCGCCAGCGGATGGCCCAAGGCAATTGCGCCGCCGTTAACATTCAATTTATCGCGTTCGAGGCCGAGTTCCCTCTCGCAGCCGATCAGCTGGGCGGCAAAGGCTTCGTTGATTTCAATAAGGCCTATATCATCTAAAGTTAAACCTGTGAGTTCAAGCAATAATTTAATGGCCGGCACCGGTCCAAGCCCCATCAGGCTCGGCTCAACTCCGCAAGAGGTGGAGGCAATAATTTTTGCCAGTGGCAATAGATTATTCGAATCCACAAATTCTTTGCCTGCCACAATATTGGCAGCCGCGCCGTCAACAATACCGCTGGAATTACCGGCAGTCTGCACACCATCCTTGCCGAACACCGGCGGCAATTTCGCTAATTTCTCTATATTGGTTGGCCGGACATTCTCATCGGTTGCAAAATCAGCTACTCCCCTCGGAAGCCTTACTTTGCGTGGTTTCATTCCTTCGCACTCGAATACCGTGGCATTAATCGGCGTAATTTCATCTTTAAAGAAGCCTCTTTCAATTGCCGCCACGGCCCTGGCGGACGACAGCAATCCGAATTCATCCGTATCCCGGCGTGTGATACCGTGCTTCTTAGCAACATTTTCCGCAGTGAATCCCATTGGGTAGCCCGGGGCTGTGTCGTTCAATGATTCCCAGAGCATATCCACGAAGTTAATCCTGCCAAGTCCATAACCCATGCGGTTGCCGAAGCTGGCCGTCGGGCAGAGTGACATATTTTCCGTTCCCACGCATAATGCCGAGCCTGCTTTGCCAAGTGTAATCTGCTCGGCAGCGGTGATCATAGTCTCGAAACCGGAGGCGCAGATTCTCTGAACCATGAGTGCAGGCGTGCTGATTCCCACGCCGGCGAATAAGCTGATATGCCGCGGCAGGAAATAAGAATCCGCCGAACACTGGCCGATATTAGCTGCGAACACCTGGTCGATACTATCGGGACTTACTCCGGCTTTGTCTAAGGCTGCCTTTGCTGCAAATATTCCCAGGTCGGTTGGTGATATCTGGCTTAGGGTTCCGGTTAATCTGCCGAACGGCGTGCGCATTCCATTGACTAAATAAATATCGTCGTAAACAATTCCTATGCCTTTTTCCTTGCTGTGAAAAGATTTCATGTGTTTCTCTTTAAGTTAATTAATAAAATAGTTTCGAGTATTCACTCTGCAATTCCCCCTTAAAAATGGGGGTTAGGCCATTCCAAAATTCCCCCTTAAAAATGGGGGTTAGGGGGTTGTCATCTCTTCGATTAATACTTCCAAATATTCCACCACGCATTTG
>JAJRTW010000026.1 GCA_024278075.1 Bacteroidota bacterium
AATCAAATTCCCCCTTAATAAAAAGGGAATAGCCAATCAAATTCCCCCCTAATAAAAGGGAATAGCCAATCAAATTCCCCCTAATAAAAGGGAATAGCCAATCAAATTCCCCCTAATAAAAGGGAATAGCCAATCAAATTCCCCCCTAATAAAAGGGAATAGCCAATCAAATCCCCCCCTAATAAAAAGGGAATAGCCAATCAAATTCCCCCTAATAAAAGGGGGATTAAGGGGGTTGTTATTCTCCTTAAAGCATAAGAACAAAATCTTTTTCTCATACTACTTTTTGAGGAAACCCTATTTATTTGGCTTTTATTTCCGAAACTCCATTGCCGGCCCTGGCCGTTTCCATTAGCTTATAAACTTTGTCGCCCCTGCGAACTCTTTCGCCGGCCTTAATAGAAACGGTTTCTCCCTTCGCTGCCGCCGTCACGATAGATTCATCTTTTCTAATTTCATTTGCCAGGCATTCAACAACGCCCGAAGTGGGGCCGGTGATAATAATTTCATCGTCGATTTCGATACTGCTTGCCTGAACAAGAATTTCGGCTACGCTAATATTTTTATAAAAATTGGTCACGATTCCCACATGCACTTTCTTCTTGGTTGCCCTCGAGCCGTACTTGCCGCTCCATTCGCCCAATTTCCTGCCCAAATAATAACCGTCCCAAAATCCGCGGTTGAACACCGACGCAAGCCTTTCCTCCCACTGCTTAATTTTCCCGGGCGTATATTCCCCGGCAAAGTATGCTTTGACTGCCTCGTCGTAGCATTGAGTAGTTTTTTTGACATAATCAGCCGAGCGCCCCCGGCCTTCGATTTTCATCACCGTAACGCCCGCCTCGATTATCTTATCAACAAATGCTATGGCCGACAAATCCTTGGGCGACATAATATATTCATTGTCGATTTCAAGTTCATAATCGTTGTCGGTGTCCCTAACCGTGTACGACCTTCTGCAAGTATGCAGGCACTCGCCGCGGTTAGCCGATTTGTCGAACTCGTGCAGGCTCATATAGCATTTGCCGGAAATCGCCATGCACAAAGCGCCATGAACGAACACTTCAATCCTGACTCGCCGGCCGGACGGGCCGCGCAGGTCGGCGTTGATGATTTGCCGAACGATATGAGCCGTTTGTTCGAGGCTAAGTTCGCGCGCAAGGACAATCACATCGGCAAAATTAGAAAAATATTTAACAGCTTCAAAATTACTTACGTTCTGCTGAGTGGAAATATGAATTTCAACCCCTATTTTACGGGCATAATCAATCACCGCAATATCTGATGCAATTATAGCCGATATATTACTTTGCTTAACGGCATCGGCTATCTGCTTCATTTCCCGCAGGTCGTCGTCATAGATGACCGTATTCAGCGCCAGGTATGGCCTAACGTTATGCCCGGCGCAGATCCTTGCTATTTCCGGCAAATCGGCTATAGTAAAATTCTTCGTTGAGGCCGAGCGCATATTCAGCCGGCCAATTCCGAAATAAACCGAATCGGCACCGCCGCCGATAGCTCCCATCAATGACTCGAATGTGCCGCAGGGCGACATTATTTCAATGCTGTTTCTAATACGGGTATCCTGTAATATATTGGTATATGCTTTTGTTTTCTGCAAAAACGCAGCAGGAATTTTAATATTGGAGTTGTGGCTTTTATCCGGTCTTTAAACCCGAATTCTGCAACGGCTGTATGATGATTGATATATCTTTAAACCGGTTGCTGCTTAAGCTGTTATGATGTATCGGGCAAATAATCATCCACGAGCTAAAGCACGTCGCTATCGAATAAACAACTGCGAGTTTTTTTCATTCGGGCGAAAAATACAAAAAAGATACGAAGTCCCCGAAGAAATTCCAGAATCATACGAGTTAATACTTCTTGGCAAGGTCCTTGTCCAGCACATAGATACTCACCTGCCGGGCGCCATCTTCGGTGTAATTGAACTTCTTCTGCAATTGCCCCAAAAGCCGCGAAACGTCCCGGCGCAGGCGGTTGTCGTAGGTGCGGAATGATACGGAGCCGAAGTCCTGAATGGCCCGCCTGAAATTCTCATTATTGCTGAACGGGGCGAGCGCATTTTCCCTTAGGTTGCCCTTATATTTTTCGAACATAGCGTTGAACTGGGCTGTATCGGTGATTGCTTTGTTCTCCAGCCTTATTTCCTTGTATAATGTTTTGCGGACATATTCGCTTCTTACCGATTCGCGGAATATCTTTCTTTCTTCGGCCCGGCCAGTGGTGCCGAGGAATATGGCCTCGAAATCCTTCAGGTAATCTTCGGTTATTATTATAGTGTCGCCGGTATAGTCACATTTTTTAGTCTCGCCGGTTTCGTAGTTTACGGCAAATAAATAATTCTGTATATCTCTGGATATTCTCTTTTTATTATAGTGATATATCGCTTCTTTCACTTCCTGCAAAACATTGAAATCATATAGGTTGACAAGCGAATCGATAAATCCGTCCGGAATCGGAATATCATATCCGTATTCTTTATTCTTGAAGAAATTGCTTAACGTGTCCATGGTCAGTATCTTAGCATTTTGCCCGTATTTGGACAAGAATTTATCGAATACAATTAGGGACTGCCGCCCCGAGAAGCCCTTTCTGCCTTCGTTGTCGGAATCGCCAATCACCATTTTCCTTGTCTGGCGATCGAATTTCTTCAAATCATCGTCTGTCAGCCAGGATGGCACTCTGCCGGTATAGATGCCCATCTTGAGCAGCAGCAGGCCTTTGTCGTTATACTTCTTGTATTTCTCCGGATTAGGTATCCATTTCTTCATGGATTGCGAATTGCTGTCGAGCCTGGAAGCAATGATGATTTTGGCGAAATTCTCCAGAACCCGCGGCAGGAACATATTCTCTATGCCACTGCCGAATTTATTCTTATAAATTGCCACTTCGGTGTTATAATCAAGGATATACGGCACATTGACGGTAATGATTCTGTCCTTGAACGAAGGCGTGTACTCATAATGCTTCTTATCATCGGGGTTTATCAAACCGAGGAATAATGTTTTGATATACTCTTCGGCAAGATAGACTTTATGCACGCCGTCGCTGATGATGCCATGCAATTTCTTCAGCCGTTCAACATTATTCTCCTTGATGTCCATAAGCGCATACAGGCCATTGTTGGTTTTGGCCAGATGCGAGAAAGTAAAATTCACATCATCATTTCTGAACAGCAAGTTGATCCAGTTTTGAAGAGTCGGGTTTGAAATCGGCTCATTAATAACCTGGTCGCCAGGACTGAAAACGCTTATGCCCTCGCCCAACTGACGGCTGAAGAAATTCTTCCGGGCATAGACCATGTCATATACTTTAAGCGGGTCGCCGGTGGCATCGAGCAATGATTTATATACCGAATTACAAATATTGCAAGGTACGTCCCTGAACACCCATTCATACTGCTTCTCGGAGAACAGCCTGCTTTTGAATTCGCTATCCGGGATAAGCTCGTCCAGGAACTGCCGCCTGTAGCTTTTCGGAATAATCAATATGGGGTGGTCGTGGTTTGGGCATGAGAACTCAATATATCTGCCCGGGTGGCGGGCGGTTCCCATGGTGCTTGTTTTCTGCTTTTCCTGACGGCTGTAGTCCCGATTGGCATAGAACAACGGTTCGACATCGAAAATTGGCAAACCGCCCAACTGCTCAATATCTAATTTCCAGTATAATTTATAGGTTGTGCCTTCATTAGTTTTGGCATAATCCTCTAATTTTTGCAGCAGTATATTAAGGAAAGTGCTTTTCCCGCTGCCCGGCGGCCCTTCGAACAGAAAAATATTATGGCCCTGCGTGCCTTTGCGAAATCCCGCCACAAGGTTCATAAACCTATTGGCGAACAGGCGGTCGCCAAAAAATGGCGAATCGCAATCCTTTACGAATAAGTTCTGTAAATCATATTTCACATACCCGATTGATTCCTTGTCATTATAGTCATCTATTCCCTCCGGCACATAATAATTCACCATATCGTGGAACAATTGGAAAATGTCCCTGAAAACACATTCCATATTAGTGGAGGCAAGGTATAGGAATTCGTTGAACGAGATCGGCAGCCGGCGTTCACTCTTTCGGATGTCATTGCTCAGCTTTATCAGGCTCTCCAGCTTGCCGGCCTTAACGCTTGTTTCTTCCGATATTGGCAGTATTTTCTCGGGTTTCTTTTTCATGATAGTAATCGTATATTACAGTAAATGCTTATCAATTTTCTTATTTTTCATCGTATAGACTACTCTTTTATTCACCGGCCCGTCCCTTGAGCCATCCTCTTTCTTGGGTGGATTAATAATTTCGGTGGTTTCCAACTGGACTTTGCAGCCCCAAAGATATTCGATTCCGATCATAGTCTCAGGAACATAAGGCCTGTAAAGCTGTTTGCCCTCGAAATTATGATTCAGGTATAATACATCTTCGCCCGTTTTGGATTCATCGACGACAATATCCGGAGGGTGGTACAGCGAATCCAATATCATTTGCTTATAGTCTTCGGCCTTTCGGCTCTTAACGTAATACTCGACAGTGCCTCTTTGCGGGTTCAATCTTTGGCCTGTCACAAATAGTTTGTGCAAGTCAACAAATTCCTGTCCGATAAAAGTATTAATTAAAGTAAAATCCGAGAAGTCCTTTCTGAGACTGAAAACAGCATCACGGCCGCCGCCCGTATTCTTGTTATAACCCTTACGTTCCTCGATGTTTTCAATCAGCTGGAAATCGAATTCGAGCTTGCCTTTATTGGCCATATCTTCGATGTACTGAATCAACCGCAGGCCAATGGCGTAGGGGTTCAGTCCCACGCGGTTTATCGATGTAACAAAAGCATTCGTTTTCGCATAAGCAATTTCATGCCCGGTAATCCTATCGTCCAGCCGGAACAGTTCATCATGCCAATAGCTGGCCCAGCCTTCGTTCAGGATCTTCGACCGCCCCTGCGGCGAAAAGTAGAGCGAAGTATTGCGGACAATGTTAATCACCGATTTCATCCACTGGTTCTCCTGTTTGCTGAGGAACGGCGAGTTGTCCCTAATATATTCCAGCACGTCGGTTTTCGGCTTTTTCCCGCTCTTAGTATATTTCTTATAAAGAGCTTCGAACTCGGGATGTTTCTTTTTAACGCCAGCAAAAAACGTACTCTCCTTCGTCTTTCCCTCGGGCAGATTATTGAACCTGCCAACTTCCTTATAAAATTCATGGTCGGGTACTTTCTCGGCCTCCTGCAGGAATACTTTGAAATAATATTCCAATTTGGAGGATATGGCATTCTTATCCATATAATTATTCTGCCAAACCAAATCATAATATCCAGCCAGATTATCGATGCTGCGGGCAAATTCTATGATATAGTCCACCCAGCGGCCATGCTCGCTGCGCAGGTTGGCTATTAGTCTTTTGTCAGCAAGGGCCTGGCCGACGAAATCGTCATTCCACGTGTGCTTGAACATGATATTATTCTGGAAGAAATCAATATGGCCCAGCACGTGATAGAATATCATTATATTCAGCCAATCGGGGTTGTTGTCGTTATAAAACGATATTGCGGGGCGCGAATTGATAACGGTCTCATAGGGATTGGATGGGTATAGTTTATATTTGCCGATGCCCTTCAGCACCTCGACATCATTGACCCAGTAATCATACAGAGTGGGAATCATCAACTTGGGCGACAGCTCCAGCATATCGCGGTTGGTGACTATATATTCCAGCGATTCGTCGTCGAAGCTCAGCCCGGCATCCCGAGCCCGCAGCTTGCACTCCTCCATTATCTTCTTCGTATGTTGGTCTATCAGATACATAATATTTCGCTTATATCCATAATTAAAGTTCTCCCTTTGAAGGGAGATTAAGAGGGATGACTTTGGAAATAATATTTATATCGTCAGCCCTTTCTTTGTCATTCTGAATTTATTTCAGAATCCAGTGATCAACTCCCCGTCATCGTAAGTTACACTGCAATAGATCCAATTTAATCCTCCTCCCCACATTCCGGTTTAGGAAGGACAGCTTATTGATAAGTTTAACTTATCAGGAAAATTAGCATTACCAAATCGGAATTTGGTAATGAGAAAAAATAAAAAGTTCTCCCCTTGAAGGGAGATTAAGAGGGATGACTTTAAAAATAATATTTATATCGTCAGCCCTTTCTTTGTCATTCTACCTGTCCCGATTTATCGGGGAATTTATTTCAGAATCCATGTATTAAACTCATAGTCATTCAGAGCGAAGCCTCTTGTGGCGAAGCGAAGAATCCAGTATTTATCACCACATCCTGTATTTCTTCAACGGCTGTATAATCTGGTAATAGCCGTAGCCAATATGAACACAAACCCCCTCAAATTATCCTCTGTTGAGTATCTGTTGAATAATCGAAATCCCGGTACTTCAGAAAAGCAAAGAAAAAAGAACACACCCCTTAATCCCCTCTCAAGAGGGGAAATACCCCGTTGGGACGATTCACCCGTCTTAGAACCGGGGGTTTAGATTCAGTAGCTGACATCTATTCATCCTACACCTCTTCCACCAAAGTCTTAATACTTCGGATAATCCTGTTCTCGTCGGCATCGGCGGCGGTCATCGAATCCATTTTAATCAAATCCGGCTTCAGTTTCAACAGGCCGGACTTTTCGATATATTTTTCCACCGTGGTGCTGCCGCCCGTGGCCCAGGAATTCCTCGCCACGGTAATGCCAAAACGATTGGCATAGCCGAGCATTTGCTTAATTGCCGCAATGGCCTTCTCGCCGCCGGAATCCCAGTCGTCGCCGTCGGTGCCGTGGAATATGTATATGTTGTTATCGCGGGCAAGCTGCTCGCTATCCACAATTTTATTGACAAGTTCATAGGCCGGGAAAATACTTGTGCCACCGGCCACCTGCGAATTATAATAAGTAATGAAATCAGGCACCTCTTTTGCTTCGTTGTCGTGCAAAATAAACCTTGACGTAACATTATTCTGATACTGATAAGCCAGCCAGCTGTAAATGAACAAATGCTGAGTGGCAATCACCTCGGTCGGCTTGCCCTGCATGGAACCCGAATAATCCCGCACAAAAAAAACAACGGCCTGCGATTCGAAATCCTTTTCCTTCGATAATATTCGATAAATAATATCCCTCGGATTAAGCACCAGGGCGGCCGGGTCGAAATCACCGCTCTCGGGGACGTTGCCAAGAATAATATTCGTCTCGATTATCTTCTTCAGCGTTGCTTTCTTATCCACCACCTGGCCGAAGCCGCGATTCCTGTCGGTCAAATCATAAACATATTTGGAGAAAGACCGCTTAGTGCCTTTCTTCTTCAGGTTGGGCAGTTGGAATTGTTCGGTAAGGACTTTGCCGAGGTCGAATGCTTTGGATTCAATGTCGTGGTTGGCCCCTTCGCCCTGGCCGGCACCTTCGCCTTCGCCCTCGCCTTCCTTTGGCTGTGCCTGCTGCTCGCCTATAACCTCGCCTTCTTCGCCCTCGCCCGATCCGCCTGTGGATTCTTCCTCGTCGGTGGCGGGTGCGTGATAGAATTTCGGTTCGGTGGTGGAGGGCACTATCACTATTTCTTCCTTAGTGCCATCGCCGGGCCTGACTATTTTGCCCAATTTAATCCGCCGCGGGAAGCCGTCCTTTTCTCTAATTTTGTCCCTTTCAAGCAATTCGTCAAGCGTTTGCAGGCTGGCCACCGGCTGGATTTCCGGCGGGCGAATCCCCTGAAACATCTCAAGGTCGGCGTAATCGTAAATCCCCTTTATCTCTTTGGCGGCAGCATCGATGAAGCCCCTGTCTTCGGCGCCTTTGCTGCCGATAGTTCTTTCTGCCGCCGAATCAATCTCCATACGAATCATATCCTCCCGCTCCGGAGTCAGCCCCTCGGCTTTCAGGCTTTCGTATATTGTATTTAATTTCTGTTTGTTCATAGATATTGATTCTATAAAATAAAATGATTCTAATAAAAATATATTTGTGTAACGAAATAAAATCAGGCGGCCCTTCCCCGCGAGCTACAACGGTTTGGCTATGAGTAGCGCGGGATTTCAAAGCACTTCACTTTCATTTCACTACTAAATCTCTTTACTTGCATAGATTTTCAATTTACGGCTAAACCCGCATTATGTATAGCCTTTGTTAGCCGCTGTTGTTCTTCTAATACTAATGTTAATTGTTCTGGTATTTCGTATTTATTATCTTCTGTTGTCAATCGAGATTTATTTAGTACAATACGTGATTTCATTTCAGAATTTGAAATACTATTATCTAATTCCACATTTGACAATAATGCTTCATAAACTGCATTTCTATTAGTTTCTTTACCACCAACGTGATAAAAGTGTTCTTTTGTTGTTACATTACATTCTTTCCATATGTCATATATATAATTATTTGTCCTGTATTTATTGCTTAACCAAGTTGAAAGAATATATTTTACTCCTGAATTATCCAATCCGTTTCTTAGTATTATTTCTTCGTCTTCTGACCAAGAGTCAAAGTAATCAACGTGTCTTCCGATATATGGTGGGTCTGAATAAACTAAATCAGTTGGATTTAATTCTTTTAAAGTAACTTGAAAATCTTGATTTTTGAATGTGTAATCTCCGTATTGAATAATCTGAGAAATATTCTCCACTTGATTGGTTATCTTTGTAACCAATGCTTGTGCAAAACGATTAGGTTTTTTACAAAAAGGAACATTAAACCCTCCTTTTCTATTAAATCGCATCATTCCATTGAAGCACGAACGACTTAAAAACATAAAATCAAGAGGATTACCATTGTCATTAAATCTATTTCTTACTTCATAATAATAATCACCACTGGAACTTAATAGTTTTTGTCCTTCTTCTGTTAGGTGTTTTCGTACTATTCCACTTGTTATTTCTTTGTTTTTTATGGCGTTGTAAAACCTTATTAAATGGGGATTACTGTCACATAAGATTGCTTTTTTAGGCCTTACATTAAATGCAACAACACCTGTACCCATAAATGGTTCAACCCATCTGTCGTAATCAATATTTTCAACATTTGCTGAAATCCATTCAACAAGTTTTGTTTTTATTCCTTGTGATTTTATTGGTGGAACAAATATTTTCATTTCTTGCTTCTCCTTTTTGCTCCTTTTGAGACAACTTTATCTATCAAATCTGTTCTTCCTTTAAATTCAAGAAAATCCCAAATATTTGTAATTTTGATTGTTTTTCCATCTTTCAGCATTGTTGCATTTCCATAGTTTATCCAGTATTCATCAAACCATTTTTCTCAAAGTTTACTGAATACTCCATTTCCTGCTTTCAAATCTTCAATATCTTTTATTGAACCAATATTTGCAGTATTTCCTGAACCTTGACTATCGCTTGCGATTTTCCATTTTGGTGCAGCGAAAAAATCAAAATCCTTAATAACAGATGTGATAGATCTAAGATTATCAATTTTTGTTACTTGTCTTTCTCCAATGGGGTCTTGAACATTTCCATATTGTTCCTTTATTTCATTTACTTGATAAATTTCAGTTTCAGACAAGTCATCTTCAAAATCTATTCGTGTATAAATAATGCCCAAGCAATAATGTCCTGTATATTGATTGTATGGAAATTGAATATTCTTTTTTTTGTCTCTTTCTTTGAAATAAGCACCGTGACTGCCAAGAGTAAATCCCGCTGATTTATTATTTCTGCGGAATGTTGTTTTTAAATCAAGTGCAAATTTGATATTGTTGTCATCTTTGTGAACAAATGTTAAGTCAGGATAATAATTTTGTTGTTCAGCCAATACAATTTTATATCCTTATTTTTTTGCAAATCTTAAAATCTCAGGAAATATGTGAATTTCGAGAATTTTGGAAACAATTTTTGTGTCTGATGAAATTGTGTAAATATTCTTATAAATATCAATAAATCCTTTTATTGTCCATTCTCCTGTGTCAGTTGAGATATGCTCTTTTAACTCTTTGACAAATTTGTTGAGTGCTTTTTCAAACTCTTCTGTATATTTTATTTTTCTACTCATAATAAAATTATTAATCTACAAAGATACTGTTTTAACCCACATATTGCGGGACTTTTACTCAAGAGCTTCGTAACTCATAAGAAATATTTGAGTTATGCCGATTCCACGGTGATCATGTTTGGCTTATAATTGAGTTATCTTAAATATCTGTTATCCATTGCCTGTCCGGTGTTTTGGATATTTTATGAATAATGCGGGTTAAATATGCACACTTCGACTCCGCTCAGGGTGACAATTTTCCACCCTTGCAGCTAAGCCCCAGTTTAGCTGCATTTAATTATTTTCGTTTTGACAGTTGTCGCAACCGGCAATTATTGCGGATGCCATCTTTCGTCAGTTGTAACAACTGACGGAACATTGCATAAAATTGAAACCACACGAAGTGTGCGAAGTGAAAAAGCACGATACGTGCTTAATTTGCATCATCCTGGGTGCAGAAATACTCAATTGTTTTCTGGGCGCAGGTATTGCAATAGCCCAATTTATTCACCATAGTGTCGATCATCCTGTTGTAGAGCTTCTGATTCTCATCGTTGGTCCTGTTCGACAGCGCGCCAACAAGGCTGCCCGCACCGGCCACATCGGATTTAAGCCTGACGTCGGTAACGGCCTTGACCAAATCATTGTTATCCATAAAATCATAATTAGGATTCTGTATCATCCTTTGGCCGTAAATTTTCGTAATTGTAGTCCGGTAGCTTTGCTTCTGCTCCTTATTCTTCAGGCCCAGCCTCGATTCGACGCTATCGATAAATTTCTCATCGATTTTCAAAGGTACGAGTTTCCCGGTTTGCGGGTCCTTATAAGTCCAGATTTTATCGGGGCCAAGGTTGCGAGCATCGATGCCGATAATCATATTCACATAATTCATCACGTCCTTTTCGACGGCGGCCGGCTCGTCCATATAAGCGTTGAATATAGCCGTCATCACATCCTTGCGGTGCAACCCTTTGGCAATCTTAATGTCATTTTGATATTTAGTCCTGTCGTTCGGCTCCTGCACATAGTCCAGCACCACGCTTTCGAGCGACCGGAACACATCACCGGCATACATACACCTGCCTTCCTGAGTCTCGGACCTCTCTAACAATAATTGCAGTGAGCGGCCCAAATTCCTATGGCCCAGGCCTTTTTGGCCGAACCTCTTGGTAATGTCGGGGTCATTGTTCAGGTCATTAATCACTTCGGCGAGAGTTTTGATGCTCTTCTCCCCTGCCACTTCGCCCGCCGATAGCTTCATCATCTCAACCGGAGTCAGTTTGTCATTCGAGGGCATCCGTGTTAGTATCACACTCACCGAGACGGCATAATTCAGGTTCGGGTCGATATGCAGCACTTCATTTGTGAAGGTTGTCTTGTTGCGGTTGCCGATTGCATATCTTGTAAGCTCCTGCTGGAGTTTATGATTAGTATTATGCGACATATAAGTCAGCCTGCAGCGGTCAACGATAGGCGCCTGCTCTTTCTCTTCAAGGAAGCGTGCGAATTCGGAGTTGTTGCTCGTTGCAATAATCAAAGTGTCCAAAGGCCATTTGAAGCCTTCGATTTCTATTGTGCGGTTTTGAATTACGCCGAGATAGACCTGCACAAGGTCTTTTTTGTTCTTGAATATTTCGTCTGCGAAATGAATGCCGCCGCCGGCAACGCGAGCCAGGGCGCCTCGCCTTAGGTCGAAACGGTAGGGATTATTCGTATCTTCTATATGCAGCAGCCGGCTGATGGATTCGTCGCCAAGCAGGTCCACGGCCGATGAAGTAATTTTATCCTTTGCGGCATATTTGCCCGTAAGAGTGCCGCGAGATTCGCTGATGGGTATCGGAATAATCTCTATGAATTCAAGCAATTTGCCAATATCGCCGCCGGTATAATCCATTACCTGGTTGATAATATAATCGGTGCAGGCGCCCAGCGGGCGGTGTTTGGCGAACAGTTCATCAATCTGCTTTGTGGTATATCCGCACTTTTTAAGATAATCCGCATTATTGTCCTTGTCGTCGTACAGGTTCATGGCAAGCACCATCGGGTCTTCGAATGTTTGCGATTCGATGGATTTGATTCTGCCGTAGCCGCCGATTTTATCCAGCCCGTTGATTTTGAACGTATATCTACGGTTTTCCGGCAGAGAAATAAAATTCCTGTAAATCTTATTCAGAAAATCCACGAAGAAAGTTTTCCCATTGCCCGGTTCGCCAATCAGGACGAATGCCATCTCGCCCGACGAGCCGCCCTCGGCCGCATCCTTTACGAACGAAACAAAGCTGTTGATTTCGTCGTGCATGCCAATCAGGTGTTTTTTGCCCTCGCGGAACACAAGGAAGTCATACGTCCGGCGGCCATTGACCGTCACCTTCCGGATTTTATCGTGATCGCCAAGGATCATGCGCGTCACCGATTGGAATACGTTTTCGAATCGCCGCTCGCCGCCGGCAACTTGCTTTACGTGATAGTCAAGCGTATTTGGCGGGCCGGCAGTTGTTTTGCTTGCGGCAGTGCCTTGTTTTGCACTCATAGGGACATCCTCCTGATTTGGTATTTTCTTATTCTTTTCTATAATTCTTTATTATGTATATTGATACTTTGGACATTATTGTCATTCAGAACGGAGCGGAATAAAGAATCTATAACTACTTAAGATGTATAGAGTTCTGGATTCTTCATGGAGTTTGTCCTGAATCAGGCTGATCGTGTCTATAGTTCGACTCCGCTCACTATGACATTAGAATAGTAACCCTGAACCCTTCGGCAGTTTGTCCTGAATCAGGCTGATCGTGTCTATAGTTCGACTCCGCTCACTATG
>JAJRTW010000002.1 GCA_024278075.1 Bacteroidota bacterium
CTAATTTCCTGCCCGTTGTCGAAAAGATACTTCCCATTGGTAATCATTCGGGTACTGTCTGGAAAAAAAACAGCCACCTCCTCCCCTACTTCGAAATTATCCCCGGAGGCACAAGGCGAAATATATACCAGTAAATCCTCTGATTGCGTAGCATATTCACTCCTCAACTTTTCAATACATTTGGAAACGATATTCAGCTTTGTCCCCCTCCAGCCGGAATGAATTGCTGCAATAACATTATTGCGGCTGTCGTACATCAATATAGCCGCACAGTCGGCGGTTGCGATGTTTAGGACTATCCCTTTATCCCGGCAGATCATACCGTCAGATTCTTCATCAGCGGAATTGTTGTCGATTGTCCTGATAGTATCACCATGAACCTGCTTTTGGAATTTGATCTGATTCGATTCCTTGCCGAGGAAATCCGCAAGATATTTTCTATGGCTTTTAACCTCTTTATCAGAAAGCATCTCTCCGCGTGTAATACTGAATCCAAAATGCGGGAAAAGCTCGATATTTCTTTTCGTTATACCGGAGATTATCTTGTCGACCCGAAATATCTTGGGTCGTATTAATTTGAATTCTGTCATGAATAAATACTCTGTTTTATTGATTAAAATAGTGATTCTATAGCCATAGCTTTAGCTCGTGAGGGATAAGCCTTATCAGTTTCCTCTCAGCTCCAGCCTGCCCTGCCCTTTAATCTGACGTTGACGTCTAAATCCCCAACCACAAAGTAATAGTACGTCATCTCACAATAAATTATTATTCAACGTTCTGTCAGTTGTTACAACTGACAAATGGCGGCAGTTTATATATCGCCAGTTGTAACAACTGGCAGAACATATATTCAGGCAGGTTGCGAACCTGTCACTAAACATACATTGATTGAACTATAAAAAATAGTTATTAATCATTTATGAGATGGCGCACTACCCCAACAAGACAAAACACGTGGCTATTAACAATTCTTTTAATCATAAAGCATCAACAACCGGCGTCTTCCCTACCGATACTCTATTAATTGGTTAAGCCGAAGGCCCGGGCTCAATTGCCGGCTGATTCTGTTAAAATCATCGATATTGATTTCCACAGATTCAATATCTCTTCGCTTTTTAATTTCATCCAATATGGAAATGCCTGCTATGCCGTTAACCGCAACACGAACATCGCCACCCAGATTCACAATATACTCTTCCAAAGCAAAATCACGAATCGGATTCAGCCCGGGCTTGCGGTCGCTGATTATGACGAACATATTGCCACTATCATCCGGAATGAAGGCTGCTACAATTTTGTCCCTTAAGATTATCCTATCTACAGCATTATGGCTATCTGAATTGATTTGCAACAAGATAACTACAGCAGCTAAGACTACCGCAGTCCACGATAGCCTTTGCTTCAGAGAAGATGCAAAGACGAAAATAATTAGAAGCGCGGACACTAATACGGAAATAAATACCGTTGAATCGCCCATAATATAGGCATACGGGACGGCAGCTATCAGGTGGTTTATGTCAATCGACAGGTTTATCAACAATTCGGATGAAGCGGCGAAAAGCGAGGCCGCCCAGATGCTAACGGTCGAAGTCAATACCGCAAACAGGCTGTAGGCAAGGCTCAGGCTCATTAGCGGAATGATAATTAAATTTGCAATGGGTGAAATAATAGAGAACGTGTTGAAATAGACAGCCACAATCGGCGATATTACAATCGATGCGGCTATCGACAACGAAATAGAATTAATAATATACGAAACAATCATATTATCAGTATCAATGATATTTCTCAGATGGTTTCTAACCGGGCCAAACATCAGGGATATACCAAGTATTGCCGATACGGACATCTGGAATCCAACCGATAATATAATCTCGGGCGATATTAAGATGAAAATGATTACCACAACAGAAATAGCATTGACGGGAGCAATCTTCCTCTGTAATAATGTGGCTGCACGATAAGCAATTATCATCGCACCTGCCCTCATCGCTGACGGTTGAGCATTGGTTATCAAGACGAAAGAAATAATTGCAATCGAAAAGAATGCAAAATTCAGCCACGGAACCTTTATCCATCCGGTCAAAGCTAATATAACCAAAGCTATCAAACCTACGTGAAGCCCGCTTATGGCCAATACATGGGCAGTGCCGGTATAGGAGAATAGCTTGCGGTGCGAATAATCCAAAAGTGATTTATCGCCGGTGGTCAAAGCATTGACAATCCCCAGAACATCAGGCGAGTATAATTCGGCATTCATATTCTTTATACTGCCGGAAACACCATTAACGAATGATAGAAATGAAGAGTTATAGCCTAAAACACTCAACGATCTGCCGCTTGCCCTTGCAATCCATTGTACATCGAGAGAGGTACAATATTGAACTTCGTTGAAATCAGAGGGCAATTGCGATGGCCGCGGAAGCCGGAGTGTTGCATTTGCTGCTAATATTAATCCGGTTTTAATCATGCTTTCGTCAATATTATAAACAGACAGCATAATTCTGGCAGTATTAATTCTCGGAAGAGCTTTCGCATCCACCCATCCCTCGATTAGACATTTGACGTAATTGTTTTTCTTTGTAATGATTTTGACAATTTCGCCTTCGATGATTGCAGGCATTTCGGGAATAACCTTTCGGGGCGATTCCGGACGTGAATCCGAAATATCCGGCCAAAGAAAGATGCCAATGGCGATTGAAGTCAAGATATAACAAAGAAAAAAATGCCTGAGCAGCAGCAGAGCCGTAAATACAACGGCAATAACAATTAGTACGATTGGAAGAAAACCGCTGTCAATATCGGTAATCCAGCCGATGGCCAGCCCCAGCATAATAAGAAGTAGTAATTTGAGGGCCGGAACTTTTGTTAAAAAAGAAGTCATATAAATTAGAAATTAATTAAGTACGTTTGTATGGCTGAGTCTTGTTACATTTCAAAAATACTAAATTGAAGTGTTAATTTACAATTAATATAAATCCGTAGATTGGGAATAAGGCTGTAAAACAGGATAAATGGATTAGGGAGAATAGAATAAATAACCACGTGCTTTCAGTAGTGTCCGGTTAAAAATGAGAGACGTTCCTAATTTATACCTAGTAATTATGATTTGTCATTGCGGAACTCGTTTCAGAATCCAGTATTTACGTACTATGTGGCTATATTAAGATGGATTCCGGATCAATTCCGGAATGACAAGTAATATTATTATAATTGCTATGATACGAAATTGTATCTAAACCAGTGTTATCTAAGGCAAAATACAGGCTATAACTGTGATTACCAATTATTCACTGCTTTTTAACCGGACACTACTGACTTGCTTTAGCTTGTGGAAAAGTGAATCTATAGCTTAGCTACAAATTATATGTCGCGGCTGTATTGACATTAAGAACCATCCCTAACCCCTACTTATTTAGGAGAGGTCAGGTATGGGTAAATCTTTATGTAATAATTGTAGTATTTGTTGCATTCTGAATATTAATAATAATTAGAAAATATAATAATAATTAGAAAATATAATAATTAGAAAAAAAATAGAAAAAAAAATAGAAAAAAATTGGGAAAAATATGTGCGGAATAGTTGGCTATATCGGAAAACGCAAAGCATCCGAAGTTTTGCTGAACGGGCTGAACAGAATGGAATATCGCGGATACGACTCCGCCGGTATCTCTGTGATTGAAGATTCAAAGCTGATTACTATGAAAAAGAAGGGGAAGGTCTCGCTGTTGGAGTCGATCGTAGACCACAAATCGTTGACTTCAACCATCGGCATCGCCCACACGCGATGGGCCACACACGGCTATCCGAATGATGTTAATGCCCACCCCCACTCGGATAACTCCGGCAATATTTCTATCATCCACAATGGCATTATCGAGAATTACTATGCCCTGAAAATTAAACTGACAGAGGAAGGCTATACTTTTAAATCAGAAACCGACACCGAAGTGCTGGCAGTGTTTATCGGCGCTTTGTATGAGCAGGTAAACGATCTGGAACGAGCCGTCAGGATGGCATTGTCCGAGGTCAGCGGTACTTTTGGCATCGTTGTCTTGTCTTCCCATGAACCGGATAAGTTAATCGCTGCACGCCGCGGCAGCCCATTGGTTGTCGGAATTGGCAAGTCCGAATATATTGCCGCCTCCGATGCAACGGCAATTGTTCAATATACCAACAGCGTAGTTTATCTCTCCGACAATGAAATGGCAATTATTACAAGGGACGGCTTTACAACCAAGACCATATCGAACCGGAAAACCATTAAGGCTATCCAGGAAATTAAGTTTAGTATAGACCAAATAGAAAAAAGCGGATTCGAACATTTTATGCTCAAGGAAATCTACGAGCAGCCGCATACGATACGCGATTCCTTCCGTGGACGGCTTCTTTCGGAAAAAGGTAATGTGAAACTCGGCGGCCTAAGCTCGGTGAAAGATAAATTAAGGAGTGCCGGCAGAATTATAATCACTGCCTGCGGCACTTCATGGCATGCGGCCCTTGTTGGCGAATACCTAATCGAGCAGATAGCCCAAGTGCCGGTGGAAGTTGAATATGCCTCTGAGTTCAGATACCGCAATCCTATATTAAATCCCGATGATGTTGTCTTTGTTATATCGCAGAGCGGAGAAACCGCCGATACCTTAGCTGCCGTGCAGGAAGCAAAGCGCAAGGGCGCAACCGTCCTGGGAATCGTAAATGTGGTCGGCAGTTCTATCGCACGCGAAACCGACGCCGGAATTTACATCCATGCCGGGCCGGAAATCGGAGTGGCCTCCACCAAAGCTTTCACGGCACAGATTTCCGTGTTAATGCTTATAGCACTCTATCTTGGCAGAATGAAGAACTTGTCACTGGCCGACGGAAGAAAAATCGCTGCCGAATTAAATGAATTGCCGGCTAAGGTGGAATCAGTTTTGCAAAATGCCGAGGGAATTAAAAGCATTGCAAAAGAATATTCCACTGCAAAAAACTTCCTCTATCTTGGCCGTGGAAATAATTTCCCAGTAGCATTGGAAGGTGCGTTGAAATTAAAGGAAATATCATATATCCATGCCGAGGGCTATCCCGCTGCCGAAATGAAGCACGGCCCGATTGCGCTCATAGATGAGAATATGCCAGTTGTGTTTATTGCCACCAAGGACGATATTTACGACAAGGTGATCTCTAATATTGAAGAAGTAAAAGCAAGGAAAGGAAAGATTATAGCCATTGCCACCGAAGGCGACAGCAGGATCGGGAGAATTGCCGACCATGTAATATATATTCCCGATTCTATCAGTTTCCTGACTCCGATACTGGCTTCCATCCCCTTGCAGCTACTGGCATATTATATGGCCCTCGAACTTGAGTGCAATGTAGATCAGCCGAGGAACCTTGCAAAAAGCGTTACTGTGGAATAATATTATCGGCGCTACCTCTGGCCAGGCAAATCATACCTTTCCACGAGCTATAGCTTGCGGCCCTACTTGTCTCTCATATTGCCGGGGCCTCTGCCTTTGCCTTGCTTTCTTTGGAAGAATTTACGCAATTCATGTTTGAACCTGCGTTCGAATATTAGGAATCTTGCATACTGCTTTTCATCAAGAATTTTCTCTGCATTCTCAGAAACCGCAAATGCAAGGTCTGCAATTTCTTTTTGATAATTCTGCACTTCTTTGATTCTTTGGCCTATTTCGCCGTCATTATCGTTATCCAGGCTGAATGATAATTTCTTAATTGCAAGCCCGAGTTCATCATTTTTGATTTCAATTTGCTTAAAAGCGGTACTATACATCTCAAAAAATTCTTCAGCCGTTTTATCATCCAGCTCCAGAAACTTTGTCATTTTCTCTTTCTTTACCTTGTATATGCGCTGGTAAGCATTAACTGCTGGCTGCGAAGTAAGAATTTGAGCATCGATCAACGAAATCACAACGAGCAAAAAGCCGGCCGAATATTTACGAATTAATATCCACATTTTCTATCTCCTCTAATATTTGCTGAAAAATTTCTTCATCTAATTTATCTAAATCCTTTGTTTCGAAATTGATGGAATTCAAAGGGTAATAATTACCGGATTCATCAACATCATAATAATAATAATCCGAAATAATGCCAGTCGAAATATAGTCCTGGCCGGCACCGGAAAGTTCTAATTTGTCAAATTCCCGGTCGAATGCATCGCCGAGCAAATCATAGTTCTCTTCATATTCCGAATCAAAAAGTTGATATAATTCATCTGGATCAAAGATAGCCGGCATCCTGTAAGCAGCGAAAGCCAATTCCGGGTTGTTGCTGCTCTTATCAAACCGGGGCGAGTCTATAACTAATATTGCCATGAAAATTAATGCGGCGGTTGGCAAAATAAACCTGGCTACGAACCTGAACTTCTGCTGTCGTTTAAGCCTGTGGCCCAAATTATCCTGCACCTTAACCGATACATTCCTCGAACGATAGGCATTTTTCGAGTCGAGGTCCATCTTATCGATTTTCCCGAACACAATCCGTGCCTCTGCTACTTCACCGGCCAGATCGGGATAACGGGGCAGATTTGATTCAAATAATGTCATTTCATCGGGATTAAGCTTGCCCAGCACATAATCCGGCAGCAACATCTCCATTTGGTAATGGCTTAGTTCTCTGTTTGGAGTAAAACTCTCCATTATTAATCTCCTATGATTGCTACTAACATTATCTAAGCTATAAATTCCTCAACGCTACCGACAACTTCCTAACAGCCTGATAATAATTTGCTTTAAGGCCGCCCACGCTTGTGCCGAGCATCTCGGATATTTCATTATACGACAGCTCGTCGAAATACCTCATAGCGAAAGTCTCGCGCTGCTTTACGGGCAGACCGCTAAGGACTTCCATAAAATTATCTTCGAATTCCTTGCCTACTAATTGCTGCTCCGGCGACGGGCCGCTTGACGACACATTTAAAAAATCATCCCTTTCTGATTCGCCGAAGAATGAGAGCAATTTCTTTTTACGTTTCATATTCGAACATACATTGGCAGTAATCCGGTAGAGCCAGGATGAAAGCGAGGCATCACCGCGAAAACTTTTAAGATTTCCTAAGGCCTTAATAAACACTTCCTGTGCGGCATCTTCGGAGTCGTGATGATTCTTCAAATAACGAAGTGCAACCGAATAAACAAACTTCTGATATTTACGAACAAACGCATTTGCCGCCTTTTCACTGCCGGTTGAGCAATAATCCCGGATTATTTCACTATCGGATTCATATACCAATGAGGCGCCATTCACAATTATACCAAATTAATTTCAATACTTTTATACGTTAGACACGCATAATTCTTTTTGGTTTAATTTTCAGGTGTCAGCTTTCAGCGCAGAGCCTACAATTAACAATTTCCCCTCTTGAGAGGGGATTTAGGGGTGTGTAACTCTCTACTCAGCTATCAGCTTTAACATCTATTAATTCCTGAGAAGTTCTTCCCTGTTTCTATTGACTCACAACTCATTATATTCAAACTAACGAAGTTAGCTCATTACTAATGACGTGTCAAGATCACTATGTCATTCCAGCCGAAGAGCCGGAATCCATCTTAACGCAAGTAAGCAACATAAAGCAATACCGGATTCCTGCTTTCGCAGAAATGACAATTCAAATGATAAGTCATAATACGGTTGACTCATTATAATAAAACTAACGAAGTTAGCTCATCACTCAACCACATTCACTTCCCTATCCAATTGTATCCCGAACAGATCATCAACAGAGGCGATAATTTGTTCAGACAGATCGTATATCTCCTGGCCGGTTGCATTGCCAAAATTAACCAGCACGAGCGCATGACGTGCTGACACTCCCGCATTGCCATACCTTTTTCCCTTCCAGCCCGTTTGTTCGATCAGCCATGCGGCCGGAATTTTTATTCTATCGCCGGATTCATAACCCGGAATATCGCTGAAAGATTCCTTAAGCGATTCGAACGTATCTTCATTAATCTCCGGATTCTTAAAGAAGCTACCGGCATTCCCCAAATTAAGCGGATCGCAAAGTATTCTTTTTCTTAAGCGGCAAACCGCATTGAATAAAGCCTCGGCAGATGGTTCCACAACGACGAATTTGCTTATCTCCTGCTCAAGCTCCTTATAACTTAGATTCAAAGTTTCTTGCTTATTTAGTTTATACTTGACAGAGGTGATAATAAAATCACCCGAAAGGGTGTTCTTGAAGATAGATTCGCGGTATCCGAACTTGCATTCTTCCTTAGACAACTCCCTTTCCTCGTTGCTCGCCGTATCAATCCCAATAACTGAATAAACGAACTCATCCTGCTCCGCTCCATAAGCCCCGATGTTCTGCACCGGAGCGGCACCCACTTTGCCAGGTATTAAAGCAAGGTTCTCAAGGCCGTAATATTTATTTTTCACACAAGCCTCGACGAAATCATGCCATATCTCACCCGCCCCAACTTCAAGTATCACATGCCGGTCGGTTATTTCAACCATTTTCATGCCTTTAATATCCATTGAAATAATAAGGCCGTTAAAATCACCCCTGAACAAAATATTAGACCCACAGCCAAGAACAAGGCTCTTCCCCGATTTATAAATACTGCTGCCAATAAGCTGCCTAAGATCATCTATGCTTGCTACCGATACAAAACGGGCGGCTTTGGCATCTATTCCGAAAGTGTTATATTTCTTGAGTGAGAAATTTCTGAGGATGTTCATGTTATTCTAATTCATTGTATCTTGAGTTTTTTACTATGTCAGCAATGCAATTTGTGAACAATTCAGATGAAAAGCAATAATATTGGGAGTAAATATGTCGAGCGGCTAAAATCTGTGGTATTGGATTATTTCGCTGGCCTGAATATTAAAATAGTCTTGTTTGGGTCACGTGCGAGAAAAGAAAATAACTACAGGTCGGATATTGACATTGGTTTGCTGCCGGTTGAGGATTTACCAATAGGCGCCAAATCTGATTTATACGAAAAAATTGATGCGTTAAATATACCGTATAAAGTAGATATTGTTGACTTATCAACCGTTTCGGAAACGTTTCGGCAGCAGGCCATTAAGGATTCAGTCTTATGGAAAGATTACGATTAAAATACGAATCGGCTGTCAAAACCTTAATGGCATTGGAGAGTATTGTTGTAATTTTTTAGTGCGGATCGGGGTTATATATTTAGAAGCAGTAGTGTCCGGTTAAATAAAGGAGCGGTTCGGTAATTAGTTGAAATTGCATAAATTAGAATACAACTAAAATTTCTAAATACAATTTCACCGAACCGCAATGAAAATTACAACAATCTTCTCTGAATTACTAAACATAA
>JAJRTW010000027.1 GCA_024278075.1 Bacteroidota bacterium
GCATAAATCTAAGGAACTTAAGGCATTTGATAACATAGAGATAATTATACAACCGGCATATTCCCCTGAGTTAAATCCGATAGAAAAACTTTGGGAATGGTTAAAAAAGGAATGTCTCCATAATTTCATTTGCATTTGTTTAGACGATTTGATGGATGTTGTTTGTAAAGAGTTCAGAAAACTTAACGATAGTAACTTGAAAAGGTTATGCAATTGTAATTATTTGTCCTATTACTAATAGGAAATGGCATAATGTGCTGAATTAATAAAATACTCAATAAATAAAATTCCACTTGTTTATAAGAATAAATTATCTGATATTTGGAATATTAATATTTACTCATATTTTGTGTATAGATTCCATACGTTTTTATGTCAGTTATCATCGTATTAATAATCGCAAGCCTTCTGATAGCAACCCTATTTCTTGTTGTTTTTTTGTGGTCTGTTGGCAGCGGCCAATATGAGGATACCTACACGCCATCGGTGCGTATATTATTTGACGAAAATTTATTTAATGAAGATAATAATAAAACATTCAATTGATTAATTTATTAATGGTGTAATATGGACGGTAGCACATCGGTTCAACCTAACCTTGATACTTTTCAATACGACAATAAAATTGTCCGTAACTTTGCCTTTGCCACGATGCTATGGGGCGTGGTCGGAATGCTCGTCGGGTTAATCATAGCACTTCAGCTGTATATACCGGCACTCAATTTCTCAGACTTCCTCACATTTGGCCGCATCAGGCCTTTGCATACCAATGCCGTAATTTTTGCTTTCGTAGGCAATTGTATTTTCATGGGCATATATTATTCGCTGCCCCGGTTGTGCAAGGCTTCGATGTTCAGCCGTTGGATGGGCAGTTTCCATTTCTGGGGCTGGCAGTTGATTATTGTATCGGCTGCTGTAACGCTGCCGCTTGGAATAACCACCGGCAAAGAATATGCCGAGCTGGAATGGCCTATCGATATAGCAATTGCAGTCGTCTGGGTTGTATTCGGAATCAATATGCTGATGACGATAATAAAACGCCGGGAAAGGCACATGTACGTTGCCATCTGGTTCTATATCGGGTCGTGGGTTACCGTTACGATACTGCATATATTTAATTCGATAGAGATACCGGTAAGCTTTTTGAAGAGCTATCCGGTGTATGCCGGCGTGCAGGACGCACTGGTTCAGTGGTGGTATGGCCATAATGCCGTGGCATTTTTCCTCACCACGCCATTCCTCGGATTGATGTACTATTTCCTGCCAAAAGCAGCCGAAAGGCCGGTGTATTCATATAAACTTTCCGTTATTCACTTTTGGTCATTACTATTTATATATATATGGGCAGGGCCTCACCATCTTCTTTATTCCTCTCTGCCGGATTGGGCTCAATCGCTTGGCACCGTATTCTCGATAATGCTAATCGCACCTTCGTGGGGCGGAATGCTCAACGGATTGCTTACATTGCGGGGAGCATGGGACAAGGTGAAGGAAAGCCCCGTGCTGAAATTCTTCGTTGTCGCCGTCACTGCCTATGGCATGGTAACGCTCGAGGGGCCGATGATGTCTATCAAAAGTGTTAATGCCTTGTCTCATTTCACCGACTGGACTGTCGGGCATGTTCATATTGGCGGGCTCGGCTGGAACGGAATGCTCACATTCGGGGTGTTATACTGGCTAATCCCGAGAATATATAATACGAAACTTTGGTCTGTCAAATGGGCAAATGCTCATTTCTGGATAGCCTTCCTCGGAATAATTGTTTACGCCGTTCCGATGTACTGGGCCGGGATCACACAAGGTTTGATGTGGAAGGAATTCACACCCGAAGGCCTGCTGTTATATCCGAATTTCCTTGAAACGGTAACGCAAATATTGCCGATGTACCTGCTAAGGGCAATTGGCGGCGGCATGTTCCTTGTTGGGGCAATAATGATGGCGATTAACCTTGTAAAAACATTGAAACAGGGCAAACTGCAAGCATTCGAAGAAGCAAGCGCCGCCCCGCTTCAGCGTAAATTCAACAGCCAGGGCCTGCCGAAACTCCAGTGGATAGAACGCAAGCCCGTGCCTTTCTACATTGCGGTCCTTGTTCTAATCCTGGCAGCTACGGCATTCGAGATGGTTCCTATGTTCGTGATTAAATCAAACATCCCGACCATATCAAGCGTTAAGCCATATACGCCATTGGAATTACATGGCAGGGACATCTACATACGCGAAGGGTGCTACACCTGCCATTCGCAGATGATACGGCCTTTCCGCTCGGAAACCGAACGCTATGGAGAATATTCTAAAGCCGGCGAATTCGTATACGACCATCCGTTCCAATGGGGGTCCAAGCGCATAGGGCCTGACTTGCACAGGATCGGGCGCAAATACCCGAACGCCTGGCATTGGTACCACATGGCCGACCCGACCTCGATGTCGCCCGGATCGATTATGCCTAAGTACGCATTTCTGGTTGATGACAAGGTCGACCTAACGATTATAGCTGCTAAGATCAGTGTAATGCAAACTCTTGGTGTGCCATATCCGGCAGGCTATTCCCAATCCGCCCTCGAAGATTATCTAACGCAGGCAAGAAAAATTGTGGCAGACCTGAAATTGGCTACCATTGATGCAAATGAGGAATCTGAATTAATTGCTTTGATTGCCTATTTGCAAAGAATGGGTACCGATATTAAAGCTCAGTAGATTTAGTTAGTTAATTTGAAAAAAGCTAGTGATGTGTCAGGCATACTATGACGAATTATTTGTTGGCTGTCATTGCGGAACTTGTTTCAGAATCCAGTATTCACGGGCTAAATGGCTATATTTAGATGGATTCCCGCTGGAGTTTATCCGGAGTCCTTCGACTTCGCTCAGGATAGACTGCCGAAGGGCGGGAATGACAATTCAAGCGATACGTCATTATAAGGTTTACACGTCACTAGTGTAATAAGTAGTTTTAAAAAATGAAATTTGAGGCTCTTTTATGTTCAAAGATATATTTCACCAGATAAACGGGATTAACGACTTTCCCATTATCATTATGCTTTTTTGCTTCGCATTTTTCGTTGGCGTTATATTTTTCGCTTTAAAAATGGACAAGGAATTTGTGAACCACATGAGCAATTTACCACTTGAAGATGCAAATGGCTCCAACAATCACGGAGGTAGTGAAAATGGCTAAAATTGAAGATAGAATATTAGAACACAGTTATGATGGTATCCGGGAATATGACAACCCACTGCCCGGTTGGTGGCTTTATCTTTTTATCCTGACCATTATTTGGGCTTTTTCGTATATGTATTACTACCATGTGGCAAATATAGGACCCGGGCAGGATGTGGAATATACCCAGGAAATGGCAAAATTCCAGCTTGCCTTTGAAGATATACCGGCCGATCTTGCACCGCTAACTGACGATGCCAGCATCAATGAAGGCAGCGAGATTTTTAAGAAGAATTGCCTGATTTGCCATGGCCCCGAGGGGCAGGGCGGCGTTGGGCCGAACATGACAGATGAATACTGGATCCATGGCGGCAGGTACGAGGACATGGTACGCACCACTCAAAACGGTGTGCCGGAAAAGGGAATGATCTCGTGGAAAATGATGATGCCAAATGACCAAATTCTTAAAGTCACCAGCTTTTTGATGACGCTAAGAGGAACTAATCCGCCGAATCCGAAAGCTCCGCAAGGCGAATTATATGTCGAGCAAGAAGCCGAAGAAGCGGAAGTATCTGAGGAAAGAATATCCGAAGAGACAAAGGCAGCGGCGGCAACGGATATAATAGATACGAATTCGGAAACCGGCGATATTCCGGCCGTTGATAGTCTTGGCGCTGATAATCTTGGCACTGATAATCTTGACACTGATAATAAGTAAGGCCTTATTACTTAATATGACGTATTACTTAATATGGCGTATTACTTAATATGGCGTATTACATCACGTATTGTTAAAAAATATAGAGCCACTCCGGCTCCTCCTTATGCAAGAAGGGGAAATTAAAGGGGTGGTTCTTTTTTAATATTCTTGCTATCAGCCTTCTTCTTGCCGGGCATAACAAATAATAGTCCGGCAACCACCCCATAGAGTGTTGAAATGTGCCAGTTCGAAGTTATAGCACAATTCCCCGTGTTGCAGCCAATGAAATAATAATAGCCGTAGCCCAGCAAGCCGCCAACTGCCGCACCTAATATATATCTCTGTGTTTTGTTCATTATTATTATTGTTATTATTATTATTATTATTATTATTATTATTATTAAAACTTCTAAAAAATAGAAATGTTCTCATTTTCGTGAAAAAGGTTAAAATGTCATCCTGAACTTGTTTCAGGATCCAAATGCTTTATGCATACCGACTTATAGATTCTGAAATAAATTCAGAATGACATCCTATTAACATTTTATCACATTCTCATACGTAACAATGTTCATAAAATTCGCATTATTCAGAAGTCTCTATTATTAATTATATTAATATAAGTTAGCAGCCACCGGCTGATCCACACCCAATACATCCTTGAAAGCCTTTATGAAACCATCCTTCGGCAATGCTCCCACTGCCATCTGCGGTTTCTCATCTTTGGGTACGAATAAAACCGATGGGATGCTCCTGATGCCAAAAGCCGCTGCCAATTCATTCTCCTCCTCGGTGTTGACCTTATAGACGTCTATCAGGCCATTATATTCATTGGAAAGTTCCTCGAGAATCGGGGCAACTATCTTGCAAGGGCCGCACCAATCTGCATAAAAATCTATAACACATGGCTTATCACCTTCAAATTTCCATTCCTTGTTATCGTCAAAATTGAAGACCTTTTTCATAAACGTTTCTTTCGTTAAATTTTCCATCTCTCACCTCTTTTATAAAACATTGATTTATTGTTCATGCACACAGACGGAGATGTGCTTATTATATTGCTGGGCGGCAATATAGATTTTGAATAAACCGCAGCGACAGGTTCACAACCAGCGAAAATATTGATTTCATCTATATTTAACGGATAGTTATATAAATAAATATCACTAATTTGTATTTCATTTTGAATCAATAAAGCAAAAAAGATGATTGACATAGAATCGAAACACGAGCGTGCGATAACGATTACGGTAATTGTTAAAGGCGGCAACAGGGAACTCGCCCTGGAACACATGGACGAACTGGCATTCCTGGCGAAGACGGCCGGTGCGGAAATTGTGGAAAAATTCTATCAGGAGCTACCGAAACCTAACCGTGCCACGGCCATCGGCAAAGGCAAAGCCCAGGAAATCAAGGAATATATTGAGAGCAACGATATAGAGATGGCTGTTTTTGATGATGACCTCTCCCCTGCTCAGGTCAGGAATCTCGAGAAGATTTTCACTGTAAAAGTCCTGGACAGAAGCGGAATTATCCTCGATATTTTTTCGGTGCGGGCAAAAACCACCGAGGCCAAAACACAGGTCGAGCTTGCCCGCCTGCAATATCTGCTGCCACGGCTGACAAGGATGTGGACTCACCTATCTAAGCAACACGGTGGAATTGGCACTAAAGGCCCTGGCGAAACCCAGATTGAAACCGACCGGCGGATTGTAAGGGAAAGGATTCAAGCACTCAAGGGGAAACTTCGGAATATATCCAGCCATCAGGAGCTGTTGAGAAGAAATCGCGAGAAGCTGCCGGGATTTGCTTTGGTGGGATATACTAATTCCGGCAAGTCCACTCTTATGAATACTCTGGCCGGCTCTGACCTGTACGTCGAAGATGAATTATTTGCCACCCTCGACACTACGGTTCGCTCGTTTGCACTTCCCGACGGCCGAAAATGCTTATTATCCGACACCGTGGGATTTATCAGAAAACTCCCGACGCACCTGATAGCCTCCTTCAGAAGCACTCTGGCCGAAGCGGCGGAAGCCGATTACCTTATACATGTGGTCGATATTGCCCACGATCACTTCAGGGAGCATATCGAAGTGGTTAACGAAACATTAAAATCGCTGAATATCAACCCCGACAACGCCCTATTGGTATTTAATAAAATTGATAAACTCGACGGGCTTGGCGGTATTCAATCAATTAAATTAGATTACCCGAACAGCTTTTTTATTTCCGCTAAAAGGGGCATAAATATCCCGGGGCTGCTGGATCTGCTGCAACGGAAATATGATGAAAGCAGTAAGGCCTACAAGGTGTTGCTGCCCTACAGCGCGAGTTCGCAAATTTCCAAACTCTTCGATTTGGGCGACATTATAGGCCGGCAGGACAACGACACAGGCAGCGAATTTATAATTAAAGTGCAGAATGACAACCAGGAAGTATTCAACCATCTATTCGGTAATTATATTATCGATTAGTGATAGATGTAGGGGACGGTTCATAACCGTCCCGTTATTTTTTATTTGTATTTTATTATTCCGTCAAACGGGCAGGCTGCGAGCCCGTCCCTACGGTTGTTTGTATTAATTAACAACATAATAATATTAATCAATATCAGTAGTGTCCGGTAAAAAATGGGAGTTGTTCTGAATATATCCCTTTGTACGGGCGAACGGCCGTTCGCCCCTACTTTTCCCGCCCTTCGGCAGTCTATCCTGAGCGAAGTCGAAGGACTCAGGATAAACTCCAGCGGGGATCCAGTTTTTACGGGCTATTTGATTATATAAGATGGATTCCGGATCGAGTCCGGAATGACACGCTTTAGTATTAAATCTTACTAAATCAATAATTGCATCCAAAATAGAACAATATAGACCAATATGCCGTAATAATCCATGATTTAAAATTATTCAATGCTTTTTAACCGGACACTTGTGATTTTTTTATTATTATTCCGTTAAACGGGCAGGTTACGAACCTGCACCTACGGTTGTTTGTATTAGTTAACAACATATAATATTAATCAATATCTGATTTTTTTTATTTAAACGTCACAATTTATACCGCACAATATTGAAAGAAATAATAGACTCCATATCGTCGCTCGGATTTATCGATTCCATACAAAATAAACTGCGTAAAGGCATTGCCTCCGTCAATGTTAAAACCCTTAGCGGATCGCTGAAACCGGCTGCTATCCTTGCATTAAGAACCAAACTGCCACAACCGTATGTGATCTTCTGCAAGGATGCTGAAATGGCAAATAACTGGAACCACGACCTGAGCCTATTACTGGATGAGAAGGATTTGGTACTGCTTTCAAAGCCAAAGCAAATCGCACAAATCAACGACATCCACGAAGATAATCTCGCATGGCTAATCAACGGCCTGAGCAAGATGATTAATTCCACCGCACCGGTAGTAGTTACCACTCCGGATATATTGAACCTGCAAATTCCGAATCTCGGGCAACTGACCGACAGCGGGATGACTATCACTGCCAGCCAGCATTTGAACTATAAGAAATTTGTCGAATCATTGGCTTTAAATGGTTTCGACAGATGCGACTATGTGTCTGCTCAGGGCGAATTTGCCGTCAGGGGTGGAATTATTGATATATTCCCAGCCGGCAAGGAGAATCCGTTCAGAGTGGAATTTTGGGGCGACGAGATAGAGTCTATCCGTGAATTTAATGCCCTGTCGCAAAGAAGCATTCGCGAGCTGAAGAGCATCGAATTCATATCAAAGAATTTCCACGCTTCGAATACCGTCGACAATAGCGAATTTTCAAAATATCTCAACACGAAATATATTCTCGTATTCGATTCTCCGGAGCAGTTGTTCAACGATGAGAACAACCTGTTTTCCAAATATGAAGAGCTGAAAGATAATCATCGATGTATATTGATTAACGGCCTGGGCCGGAGCGGAGTTGCTGTCAGAAGCCAGGGCCAGCCAAATTATAACAGCTCGATAAAGAATTTCACCGAAAGGCTGCGGATTCTGTCGGCGAAAGGATTTGAGATTCACCTGTTTGCCGAGGGCGATATTCATCTCGAGAGGTTCCGTGAACTGGTTTCGGCCGCTCTGAATGATAATGATAGTGATAGTGATAAAGATGAGTACGCCGAAGTAACGCCCGCATCCAATGCCGAGACGCTGAATAGCATCACCTGGCATGGCCACACGCCAACAGACGGGTTCATACTGCCGGATGACAAAATAGCATGGATTGCCGAACATCAGGTTTTTGGCCGGATGAGGGCAAAGACCGGGAAAAGCAGAAATGTTAAACAGGGCCTGACGTATAAGGAACTCAAGCAGCTTAATCCGGGTGATTTTGTGGTGCATGTTGACAAGGGAATCGGCCGATTCGACGGCCTTGAGACGATTGAACTTGGCAGCAGCAAGCAGGACTGTATGAAGATTGTGTTCGCCGAAGGTGATAAGCTGTATGTGCACATGAACTACATACATAAGGTGCAGAAATATTCGGCACGTGAGGGTATAGAGCCAAAGCTGAACAAGCTCGGTTCGGCCGAGTGGAAAAGGAAGAAAACGCGAACCAAGAAGAAACTGAAAGATATAGCCAGGGAATTAATCAAGCTTTATGCCGAAAGGAAGATGAGCCCCGGATATGCTTTCCCGGCCGATACTATCTGGCAAAAGGAATTCGAGGCTTCTTTCATATATGAGGATACGCCTGACCAATCCAAAACCACTGCTGAAGTGAAGCAAGATATGACATCGGAAACTCCTATGGACAGGCTGGTTTGCGGGGATGTTGGATTCGGGAAAACCGAGATTGCCATCAGGGCGGCATTCAAAGCTGTTCAGGCCGGCAAGCAGGTTGCAGTGCTTGCTCCAACTACTATTCTGGCCCAACAGCACTATATGTCATTCACCGACAGGCTGCAAAGATACCCCGTAATAACTGATGTTTTGTCGCGATTCAGGAAAAAGAAAGAGCAGGCCGAGATTTTAGAAAAACTGAAAACCGGAGGCGTGGATATATTGATCGGCACTCACCGAATACTCAGCAAGGATATTAATTTCAAGGATTTAGGATTGCTGATAATCGACGAGGAGCAGAGATTTGGCGTCGGGGCTAAGGAGAAATTGCGGCAGATGAGAGTTGCGGTGGACACGCTAACGCTGACGGCAACACCGATACCGAGGACGCTGAACTTCTCGTTGATGGGCGCCCGCGACCTCAGCATTATCGAGACGCCGCCAAGGAACCGCCTGCCGGTGCAAACCGATATTACTCTATGGAATGACGATGCAATAGCCGATGCGATCAATAAGGAAGTCGAAAGGGGCGGACAGGTTTTCTTCGTTACCGACAAGGTGCAGGATATAGAGAAAATCTGCAATAACCTGAAAATGATGATGCCGGCATTGAGATTCGGAATCGCCCACGGCCAGATGAACACAACGGAACTTGAAACGGCCATGGAGCAATTCATCGAACGCAAAACCGACGTACTGGTATCGACCAAGATTGTCGAATCGGGCCTTGATATTCCAAATGCTAATACGATGCTGATAAACCGGGCTCAAAATTTCGGACTGGCGGAACTATATCAATTGCGAGGCCGGGTGGGCAGGACGAATATTCAGGCCTACTGCCACTTAATCATCCCCCCCACTAAGGGCATCGGACAAAAATCGCTGCAAAGGCTCCAGGCCATCGAGGAGTATTCCGACCTCGGCAGCGGATTCCAGCTTGCACTGCGTGACATGGAGATTCGCGGGGCGGGCAATCTGCTGGGGCCGGAGCAAAGCGGCTATATACTCGACCTCGGCTTTGAGATGTACCAGAAAGTGCTTGACGAGGTGGTCAGGGAATTGAAGCAGGATGAATTCCGGGATTTATTCGATGATGGCAGCGATAAGGAATTCAATTTCGACAACGAGGAAATAGCAATTGAAATCAGCCAGGATGCCCTGTTGCCCGGTGATTACGTCAAGCGTGATACAGACCGGTATGAGTTCTACAAAAGGCTTTACAAAGTCCGTTCGAATGCCGAATTAGATACCATCATAGAGGAAATCGGCGACAGATTCGGGAAGTTCCCTGCCGAGGCCGAGAACCTTTTCTTTGTGGTTAAGTTGCGGATAGCTGCAATTGCAACAGGTTTCACAAGAATAATATTGAAAGAAAATAGGATGATTGCGGAATTCCCTCCGAAGTCGAACGAAGAATATTACAAGGAAGCATTCCCGCTTTTGATGGAATATATCCAAAGCCTGCCGGATTCGAGGATTGCGGAAAGAAATAAAAAACTGTATTGGGAGTTTGGAATAAATAGCAATGAACATGCAATCGAAATGGCCTGGAAAATCAGCAGGACTATCGAGTTGGTTTAGTTATATTGGAAAACAATAGTGTCCGGTTAAAATACGGATAATAAGTGATATTCGCGGTAGCAATCTCCATTTTGACCTATATCGTGCTGATTTGGATGCGATTATAGATATAGCGAAAAAATAATACTAAAGCTGTCATGCCGGACCCCGATCCGGC
>JAJRTW010000028.1 GCA_024278075.1 Bacteroidota bacterium
GCCTGGCTCACTTCCCCCTTTTTTAAGGGGGAATAGTTGATCAAATTCCCCCTTAAAAAAGGGGGATTTAGGGGGTTGTTATTCTCCTTAAAGCATAAGCATTAGAATCTTTTTCTCCGACTACTTTTTGAGGAAACCTTAAGTATTATTGATTTTGGCTCATTCCCAAATACCGGTTTGGGAATATAATCTTCCGTAAATATCTGTTTTGCAATGAATTAGTAAATACTATTGACGGAAGTAAATCCAGTGCCAGCTCACCGCTTCAACATGCTTTATAGTGAATTGACACTCTAACGTGTTTTCCTGGTTGAGATCTTCATGGTTTTGCCGTGTATCTATCCACATAATTTCCAAACGATTCGATAATACTGCCGGCGGATTCGGGCAGAATAATTCTTAACGTCGAATTGCCCACGGAACCTTTTATTGTATATTGGCCGCGAACGATTATCTTGAAGAATGGTTTGTCCATCTTATCATTGTAAATCAGCTTCCCGAGATTCCCAAGGTAATTGATGAAATTCACATCAACCGGCTTGCTAAATAGTGCATCACGCACATTCGCCCCTTCCAAACATCCTTCCATTGTCTTTATATGTAGCAATTTCAACTGAAATATCCTGTAAGTATGAAAAATCAACCGATATATACGAATTCAGCTATTTGAGACGCATATTTATAGAATATCTTTTTTATTGAGTGTGTATATTCTATTGGAAGATAACAGGCAAAAAGAGCCAACTCGAATCAATGCGGTTTATCCCAATACAGATCATTTAACAACAATCTTATTTTGTTTCGTATTTTGTTTTAGTCATGTGGCCTATTCAATACTGTCAGCTGTTGTGACATTCGTACTATGTCATTGCCGTGAAAACGGGAATCCATTATTCCATGCACTATCTAATTATAAAAAGATGGATTCCGGCTCTTCGGCCGGAATGACAAATAAAATGATCTGGCATAATTAGATCAACAAGCCATGAACCAAATATTAAGTGAACAGTATTGCGGTTTATCCTATCAATAATCGTAGTGTATCTAATTAATAAAACTCTAAAAAACTAATATTTATTTGTATAAAATAATTACGAGCCTTATATTTGTAAGCTCTGAAGTTTTCAATGTAGAGGGATGTGGCCAAGTGGACTAAGGCACCGGGTTTTGGGTCCGGCATTCGCAGGTTCGAATCCTGCCATCCCTGCTCTTTTTGTGATCTATTGTTTGCACTCTATCTTATTGCGATATATTAGCTATAAACAATCGAAAAGATATGCCCGATTTTAAAGTAGTATCAGGACGTTCGAACCTGGCGCTGGCCGAAAAGGTGGCCGACCATTTGGGGATCAGGCTCTCGAAAACACTAATGAAAAACTTTAGTGACGGGGAGTTGTGGGCGAAATTTGAAGACAATGTCCGAGGTGTGGATTTATTCGTAATTCAGTCTACTTTTGCCCCGTCGGACAATATCATGGAATTGCTGATCCTGATTGATGCCGCCAAACGAGCTTCTGCCAAAAGAGTAACGGCGGTTATACCATATTACGGGTATGCACGCCAGGACCGGAAAGATCAGCCCAGGGTTTCGGTTACGGCGAAATTGATTGCAAACCTGCTGGTAAGGGCCGGGGCCGACAGGATTATCACCATCGATTTGCATTCATCGCAAATTCAGGGCTTTTTTGATATTCCTTTGGACCACTTATACGCATCGCCGGTTTTGCTTGGAGCTTTGAAACGGTTGAACCCGGGGAATTTGACTTTTGCCGCACCGGATGCCGGCGGTATCAAGACCGCAAGGGCTTATGCAAAGAGAATGGGGGCCGACCTCGTGCTTGTTGACAAAAGAAGGCCCAAGCACAATGTGGCTGAAATAATGCACATAATTGGCGAAGTCAAGGATAGGAACATTATTATCGTCGACGACATGATTGATACGGGCAATACTTTTATTCAATGTGCCGATGCTTTGAAAGAGAACGGAGCAAACGAAATTATTGGTATCTGCGTTCATCCGGTTTTGTCGGGGACCGCCTTTGAGAGAATAGAAAATTCGAAATCGGTTTCCAAGATGTTTGTAACCGATACGCTGCCATTAAAAGGTGAGTCGGAGAAAATAGAAGTAATTTCCGTAGCCGAACTGCTGGCCGAAGCTATAATAAGAACACATGACAATCGTTCAATCAGTTCTTTATTTGAAATAGAAAGATAATTTATTATTAATTTAATCAGGCATAAAGCCGGATAATTGAGGTAGAGATAATGAGTGCATTAACTTTAAAAGCAAAAAGGCGTGAAACAGGAAAGCAGGTTTCCAAAAGAATCCGCAGCGGTGGCAGTGTCCCCGGCGTCTTTTATATGAGAGATACCGAACCGATACATATTTCAACCCAGCCGCTATTGCTTCGCCCTGTGGTCTATACTGCCTTTACAAGGGTGATTAGCCTCGAGGTGGAAGGCGATACCGATATTAGGGAATGCGTATTGAAAGATGTGGTTTTCGATCCCGTCACAGAGAATATTGTTCACTTCGATTTACTCGGGATAAAAAAGGGACAAAAGCTAACAGTAGAAATCCCAATAGTTCTTGTTGGGCAGGCAGCAGGCGTTCGTGAGGGCGGCGTGCTTCAGCATGTTCTCCACAGGCTGAAAGTTACATGCACTCCCGGAAAGTTGCGAGAGCAAATCGAATTGGATATTTCGGAATTGAACATTGGTGATGCTGTTCACCTGAGCGACATTGATACGGAAAACTTTGAGGTGGATATTGCCTCGTCGGCAGTTATTTGCTCTGTTGTTCCGCCGCGGGTTGCTACTGAAGATGAAGTTGAAGACGAAGAATTAGCAGAAGGCGAAGGCGAAGAAGGTGCTGAAGGCGAAGATGAAAAAGCCGAAGGCGGCGAAGAATAAGAAGATATTTCCTGACATTATTATACGATATATAGCGAAGGGCATTATTGAGTTAATGCCCTTTTTTTTCGTTCCGCCAGTTGTTACAACTGGCAATTTAGGAACGCCTCCTTTCGTCAGTTGCAACAACTGACGGTACATTAATAATCTATAGATATATTATCAAGGGCATTATTGAGTTGATGCCCTTCTGTTGTTATGGTATTAATTCGGTTACATTTATTATGAGTCAATTCGAGGTACAATAATGACTAATATATATTTTGGTTTTCCCTTAGTAATTTATTATATTTGGTATTGATGTTTTCTTACCTTTTATTTTTTATTGATACAATCTATAAGAAATAGATCGCTTATTTTAGAACTGAGCAGCCTTAATTATTATTAAGGTTGAATCATGATTTTATTAATATTATGGAGAAGTTATGGCTGAGACTAAAGTGATAGTGAATGCGCCTATGAAAAGTGAAGGCGTTAGTATTGTTCTTACAATTTTGTTTGGAGGATTAGGGCTTCTATATTCAACTATTAAGGGTGGGATAATAATGACGATAGTTGAGATAATCAATCTGTTTTTGTGCTGTATTATTATTGGATTCTTTTTATGGCCGGTTATTCATATCATTGCCGTTATTTGGGGCTTAAAAGCTGTGAGAGCTTCTAATTTGGAAATGATGGAGAAGTATAGTTCATAATTGCACCTATTTATAATTGCACCTATTTATAATTGCACCTATTTATAATAGTGTCCTGTCAACTGTACTATGTCATTCCGGACTTGTTGAGCCAAGCGAAATCCCGCTATCGGGAATCAGGGAACCAGTATTCATGGCCTTTTAGCATATCGAGTCACACTGAGCGGAGTCGAAGTGTTAGTCATGGTTTGACAAGTTTATCCTGAGCGAAGCCAAAGGACTCACCATAATTGGCAAAGTACTGACTACATGATCGCATCCGTCAAAACAGGCTTGAGACAGGCCAACAGTATTATTATAGCTTTTGGGGCCGCAGCTGATAATTGCTGGAGGTTGCAAAGCTCGGTGATAATAGTTTAAATTTATCTCAAAACAGTGAATGGCACAACGGAATTATCCTTGCCGGATAAATATATGTAGTATATGCCGGTTGGCAGGTTGTGCAGTGATATGGTGAAAGTGTTTATATCCCGGGCCAGGCTGCCACTTCGAATAAGTGAGCCATTGGGATTGAATATTCTAAAAGAATTGAATTCGAGCTCATCCCGGAAAGCAAGAGTAATCATTGCGTTGTCATTTGTGATAATTATGCCGTCCTTAACGGATTCATCAATCACATCGCTCGGGGATGAATTCATATCAAAGAGCCGGTTATTCATATCCAGGCCTTTAAGTTTTGTCAGGTTCAATTCAGGCAATTGGGGAAAACCACTTTTGGGCTCGACAATTAAATATGCAATATTGCCGGGCAAAGAAATATCAAACCCTTTTTCAAAGCAGCCCAAAGCAAACTCGATTTTCAGCCCTTCCTTGTCATCATCAATTAATATGAATTGTTGGCTATTATCAAACAATTCACCAATTTCAACTCCAAGGACATCATAATTTCCGACGATGGCGGAATAATCAATTTCGCCGACAGCCGCCTTATAATTTCTGATGAAACCGGCATAGACCGGTATCGAAACAGAAGTCGGCGTGCGGAATGATTTTATCTCCAGGCCCGATGACTGGACTTGGTTCTTAGTTTTATTCACCGAAGTATGGTTGCTGTCCATGTTCATCATCACAACCATGCCATCGGAGACGGTAACATCACCGTTGCCGTCGCAATCAGCATAGGAAGCGTCCGCATTGTCCCAGACCAATACTCTTTGCGGCCCCCACAAAGTGCTTGGCGACCGCCTTTTGAAGCTCCTCATGTTCTTAGACCGCGACCCGGTGCCGATGTACAGCGCCACCTGGTTAAAATCCCTGGGGTCGACAATTCCGTTATTATCTGCATCGCCCGGCCAGGCATTCACAAACCCGTGCATAGTGAACTGGATTGGATCGCTGCTGAGCGAAAGACTGGCAGGGACGCTATCTACAATTGCAGTGGTCAGAGCATTGACGAAAGTAAAAGTTACTACCTCGCCGTCCGGGGCCGATTGGAGCAGGGCAAACTCAAGGTGCAAAACCTTTGGATTTGTAAAGCCGTTTTCCCCCAAAGGCTTGCCCGAAAAGATACCAACCTTCAACGAACCCTGTGCTCCGGGATTATTCTTTGGTATGACATAGGCTATCCCGTCGCTGCCAAAATCGCCAATGCGATACGAAGAATATTTGATGAAATCATTATAGTCATACACAAGTTCGAAAGAGACATTATTTGTATTTTCAACATCCTGAAGATAGATGTCGAAGCCGAATATATAACTTGCGGTTATAAAATCACTTCGTGTGGAATCCACATCGGTGCGTACGATTCGTATGCTCTGAGAGTAAGATTCGTATGAAAGAAAAAGTATAAATAAAGCCGAAATTATGGTCAAATACTTCATGCCTATGACTTTAGGTTATTATAACTTAGCCTATAATAGCAATGAGCGTGCCAAATATACAAGCTGTCTTGGGCAAGGCAATAACTGATGGCGATCTCCGGATGTTATTTAAAGCCTGATGAGCAGCAACGAAAGAAGTAAATGATTGTTATTGGGAACCTTTTGCAATATTACATATACAATAATATCTAACAATTTCTATCCTTATGTGTATATAAGGTATAGCAATCCAATAATTCCCTATTGATTCGGATAGGGAAATTGCAGGGAAATAAGGCGTTCCATATTTTTCTGGGGACCAACAAACAGGCGGCAATGAAAAAAAACCTGTCATCATATTCTGACCGCGAGTTAGTGGAAATGCTTCAGGGCAACAAAAGCCTTACCGAAGCAGCTTTCACTGAACTCTATGATAGGTATGGCCTTAGGATAAATGCTTATTGTATCTCTATCCTGAATAATTCCGAACAGGCCGAAGATGTCTTTCAGGAGACTTTCCTGAAGTTCTACCAGAAAGCCAGCTCGGATAAATTCGAAGGGTCTGTTATTGGTTTTCTTATCACTATTGCCCGGAACCTTTGCCTGAACGTCAAGCGGGACACGAAACTGACCGTCCCTATCGAGGAATTCGAATTCTCGTTGGACAGTAAATATGAAGACAAGGAACTGGCCGACCTGGTGATGATGGCAATGGACTTATTGGGAGGCAATCAGAAAGAAGCGATTATCCTTCGTATTTTTAATGACCTGCGATATAAGGAGATAGGAGACATCCTCGGTGTTACGCCGGCAAGGGCAAGATACCTGGTCTTCAATGGCCGGCAGAAGATTAAGGATATTTTATATCCGTATTTGAAAGAAATAAATAATTATTTTTAGCTTAATACATTTTTTACATGGATACTGCCATGGAATACTCAAAATTAATACATGATTTTTTGGACGGCACTCTCGACACTCAGCAAGAGAACGAGCTGTTTATGATGATTTCTTCCAACGACGAGGTCAGAGCCGAATTCAAGCATTCCCTTACGCTGGACAGGGCGCTGAATAAGAAGCTCAGCTCGTTTACGCCATCGGCGAAGTCCACCGTGGGGCTTTTTTCGCAGCTCGGCTTTACGGCGCCGGCCTCTCTTTCCAGCGGTCCAAAGCCGCCCGGTGCGATTAAATCCACATTAAAGAAATACTCCCAGGGCATGGCCGGCGCTGCATCTATGGCTGTTGTTTCCATAATTGCTTTTCTGCTGATAGAAACCGGTGGCGGAAATTCTGAGATTCAAAATAATTCAATTGCTAATAGTGATTTACATTCTAATAATAATTTACATTCTAACAATACTGCTGAAATCTCCGATTTGCCAGCTAAAAAGACTATCCCCGTTGTTGAAAGCTATAGCGACGAACAGATTCCGCATCAGGCCGTTAGAAATGAAAATTATAAAAAAGATAATTTTGGAAATGATAATAAAACAAATGAAAATAATAGAACTAACAATTATAGAAAAAATAACTTTGCAAAGAGTATCCGCCCCAATCCGCCGGCGGCAATGAATAATCCGGACAGGCCGAAGAACCCGGGGGCGATGAATACTAATGTGCCTGCCACCCAGCCGGATATTACCGATAACGCTCAGAACAAATTCCCTGATGGAAATTTATTAGAAGGCCAAGCTTATTACCTGGCGCCCAACATAAGCCAAAGTGATGCGGCAGCCAATCAAACGCCCATGCGATTGAATCACGCCGTTGATTTAAGTACGGTTGGATTTGTTAATGTAATCGAGCCGCCACCGTATGACAATTATATAGAGCCGGTGGGACTGAGTGTGGCTATCCATGGCAACGAATACTGGCAATTGCAGCCGAAATCCCTTCCCGAGTCTACTATTCCTAAATTTAGTAATATGGGGCTGACGGTTTTTTATGACGTATCCGGGGATTTGTCGCTGGGATTCGACGTGCGGCAGGAGCATTTCTACCAGGAGTTCACAGTTGCCGGAGATGACGGTATCGACTATCTCTACCAGCAGACACCGAACTATATTACATATTCCGGAGTTGTGAAATACGATTTATACCAATTTGATTATATGGCATTTTTTGCCCAATCAATGGCCGGAATGACCGCCACCGGTGGGGTATGGAGGTTTATGGCAGGTGCCGAATACTCCCCGAACGATGCTTATACATTCTCGCTTGGCCTGGAATATAGCGAATTGGTTTTCAAGAATAATTACGATGTGAGACTCTATAACGCACCGAAACTCGGATTTAATTACTCCGTAATCGTTAAATTGTAATAAATCAAAATTGTGAAAAAGGACGATAGTAATATGAAAACGGCAGTGAAAATATTGGCATTGGTATTTTTTTCGTTGTTCATAATGAAATGCGAGAATTCGCAAGGCTACGACCCTTACGCAACGATAACACCGATATATCCTGATATCCCTGGTATCGACACGATTGGCAATTCACCTGAAACCGATTTCAAACCCGACTCAGTTCAATTCTTCTTTTGGGAAACTTATCGCAGCCGTGGAATGGGAGGGCGAAACCAAACAGTCAGGTGGAATTACAAGAGCCTTAGAACAGTAATTATTCTCGATACGGGGAATGCGGAAACGAAAGTATTTGCGGCAATGGCTGTTGGAAGCAAAGAATCCCGCTCGTATTTCAGAATGCGGATGGATTGGGTGTATTCGTTCGAAATCAAATTTGCAGCCATTCTTGATGAAGACTTCTATAGCCTGAACAGGGATAGCGATTCGAGGCGTTGGTTCCAAATTAAAATATTCAGAAATACCGATGCAAAAATTCTATCTTATGACCCGAGGCAAGTTTCGGGGCAGGTAATAATCAACAAGCTGGACAGCGACAAGGGTATCATATTTGGTACCATTATCATTGATTTATCAAAAATCTCCGGATATAAGCATCTTCAGCTTCAGCATTTCAAATGCGATTTTAGGATTTTTTATACGGTATCTAAATAGGTTAAACTCAAAAAGTATCAACTAATCATAATTAAGGTAGTTATAAAAGATATTCAACAACAAAGTGCAAGGCATACAATTTATTATGCTCGAAAACCTTGCAGAAAGTATGACAACCCCCTGCTCGCTTCGCTCACTTCCCCCTTTATTAAGGGGGAATCTAAGGGGTTGTAATTTCAACTATTTCCCCCTTAATAAAGGGGGATCTAAGGGGTTGTTTTTTTCCTTAATATTGCAAACGCACTAATAATTATATCTCAGTCAACTTTTTGAGGAAACCCTAAATAAAAGCAATAATTGCCGTTACTTGCTTCGGCCGTATCTTCTTTTTGCAGCGGTAATTCGCAATTTATCCTTTAATTTTGCCATAGTCGAGTACATCTATCCAGTAGAGCTTTTTAGTGGCACTTACCGATAATAAATCAATGCTGTCCGGTTAAAAATAAGAGCCGCTCCAAATATATACTTGTAAATATGGCCTGTCATTCCGAGCCCTTCGGCAGTCTATCCTGAGCCCCTCGGCTTCGCTCAGGATAAACTATATCGAAGGACTCAGGATAAACTCCGTGAAGAATCAAGTATTCATGTGGATTCTGGATTTTTCTGTCCACTCCGCCACAAGTGGTATCGTTTCGCTCTGAGTTACACTTGTGAGACAGCCCCATCTGCTGTTATATCTCTGTTACCCGATTTCCCAATAATCATCACCCTTAAGCAAAGCATCAATGTCATTCGCACCGGGCTTCTTGCTTTCTTCTATGATCTGAGCCTCAACCTTAGCGTCATAAGAGGGTCGCTCAATAGACTGAAACACGCCGTGCGGCCTCGGCAAGTCGAGATTAAACGACATATTAGACAGAATAAATGCAAGAGTCGAGTCGGTTTCGTCGTGGACCAATAAGTCATCGATGGAATGATTGCCATCCTCCAACGAAACCACCACCGGCTTGAATCCGTCGAGCTTTATTCCTTTTGTGCCGTTCGAGAATAATAATGGCTTGCCGTGGTCAAGGAATACCGAATTCTCCTCCCTATTTCCCTTCAGGGTATATTCGTCAAAAGCACCGTCGTTAAAGATCACGCAATTCGTATACACCTCAACGAAAGAGAACCCATTATGCTGGTTTGCCCTTTCGAACAGGAACCTCATCGTTTTGATGTCCCTGTCGTAGGCACGGGCAACGAAAGGAGCGCCAGCGCCAAGTGCTAAAGTAATCGGGTCGAACGGATCATCGAGAACGCCCAACGGAGAGGATTTCGTCTTCAGCCCCGGCCGTGAAGTGGGTGAGTACTGGCCCTTGGTAAGGCTGTATATTTCATTATTGAACATGATTACATTGATATTGACATTCCGCCGGGCGGTATGGATCAGATGATTGCCGCCAATACTCATGCAATCGCCGTCGCCTGTGGCAATCCAGACCGACAAGTCCGGACGCGATATCTTTACGCCCGAAGCAACCGCCAATGCCCGGCCGTGCATCGTGTGCATTACATAGACATCCATATAGTACGGAAAGCGGCTCGAGCAGCCGATACCGGAAATAAACACGATCTTCTCTTTCGGAATATCAAGATCGGGCAATATCTTCTGCACTTGCGACAGTATGGCAAACCCGCCGCAGCCGGCGCACCATCTTACATCTATAGGAGCCTTAAAATCCTTGGCTGTTGTTTCGGCCGAACCCGTGTGTGGTTTCTGTATTATAACATCGAGGTGAGTGTTCATTTTATTTCTTCCCTCTTTCGCTTAACAATTCTAAAACTTTATCTTCAATTTCAAAAGCCTTCAATGGCAGGCCGGTAATTTTATTTAGACCGATAAACTCTCTAAGGAATTTAGCCTGAAGCATCATTTTCAACTGGCCTGAATTAAGTTCGGGAATCAGCACACGTTTGAATCTTTTCAATATATGTCCCAGGTTCCCTGGCAACGGATTCAGGTGTTTCAAATGAACATAGGACAACTTCTTGCCCTCGCCGCGCAATTTTTCGAATGCATCGGTAATGGCTCCGTATGTCCCGCCCCATCCGATTATAAGCAGATCGCCGGAGAATTCGCCTTCAACCCTGGCGTGGGGAATATCATTTACAATATTGGCTATCTTGGTGGCACGATACTCAATCATCTTCTGATGATTCATCGGGTCGTGGCTGACCAAACCTGTAATATCTTCCTTCTCCAATCCGCCTATCCTGTGTTCGAGGCCTTCGGTACCGGGCACAGCCCACATCCTTGCCAACGTAACCGGGTCGCGTTTATATGGAGCGAATATTTCAGGATCGGTAACGAAATTAGTAGATAAATCGGGAATATCGTCAAGGCTTGGTATTTTCCAAGGATTAGTTCCCTGGGCAATATACCCATCGGATAGAAGAATAACCGGTGTCATGTATTTCAGTGCCAGCCTTGCGGCTTCAATCGTCATGTTAAAACAATCCGAGGCACTGTCGGCGGCAACAATTGGCAGCGGCGCCTCGCCATGCCGGCCATACATAGCCATAAGCAAGTCCGATTGCTCCGGTTTGGTTGGCAGTCCCGTGCTTGGCCCGGCCCTCTGTACATTCACAATAACTAAGGGCAGTTCAAGCATAATAGCAAGGCCAATGGATTCGACTTTCAGGGACAGCCCCGGCCCGCTGGTTGTGGTACAGGCGAGATACCCCGAAAAAGCTGCGCCAATGGCACTGCTGATTCCTGCAATCTCGTCTTCGGCCTGCAAATGTTTTACTCCATACTTCTTATAGCCGGACAAATAATGCAATATTTCGGTGGCAGGAGTAATCGGATATGAGCCGAGGAACAATGGCAAATCCGCTTTTTTGGCAGCCGTTACCAGCCCGAGGGCCACGGCATGATTGCCGGTTATATTTCTATAGGCGCCCTTCTCAAGTTTTGCTTTATGAATTTTATATTGACGTTTGAATTTCACCGATTTCAGGGCATACTCCCATCCGGCGGTTAATGCCCTGAGATTTGCCTGATAAACAAGTTCCTTATTGCCGAATTTCTCTTTCAGCCATTTTTTTGTTGGCTCCAGAGAGCGGTCAAAAAGCCAATAAGTTACTCCGAGGGCAAAAAGATTCTTAGAGCGGCTGACAGCCTTGTGCGACAAGTTCAGGTCGGCAAGTTCTTCGGAAACGCGTTTGACCATATCTATATCATACAACTGATAGTTCGACAAGCTGTCATTCTCCAGCGGATTTTCATCATAATTTGCCAGCCGAAGATTCTTAGCACCAAAACCGGATGAATTGACAACGATAATACCACCCTCGCGCACGTTAGCCAGATTCACTTTAAGCGAAGAGGCATTCATCACCACAAGGACGTCGATTTTATCGCCCGGCGTGCGTACTTTTTCGAGCCGAATTGAATTTGATAGGCACTAACGCCGTAGAGCGTGCCTTCGGGGGCCCGTATTTCCGATGGATAGTCCGGAAAAGTATTGACTTCATTGCCAATAGAGCCGGATGTGTTGGAGAACTGGGTGCCGGTCAATTGCATTCCATCGCCGGAATCTCCGGCAAAACGGATGGTCACCTCGTCTAAATATTCTACCTGCTTGGCCATGTCTGAATCTTTTTTAAATAATTTTTAATACTATTAGTTATTACAGGGATAATTGTTTCCCATAAAAATTTAACTTACCAAAGAAATTAAGAACTACCAAGACTATAAACCACGTTATTTATTTAATGTATTTATTTTAATAATTTATTAGTTTTGAAGTAATAATCGGCCAATCTTAAATCGTAGCCACATCCGGCAACTACTAAATAATTTGATGCTATCTTCTATATAATGCTATACTATCTTTAATTGAATATTGGCTATAACCCCTCAATTTCAACTCCAAACCAATTATTATAATAACATTTCGTAGTATATAAAGTTTCAGGCGTACTGCTAATTTCCATTACTGATTTTCCATTGCTAATTCATTCGTTAAGAAATCTCCAAGACGTATTTTCACCATTAATAATTTAAACAAATCGTAGATTATTATAAATTTTATTATAAATTTTATTGTAAATTCTATTGTAGATTTAGTTGTAAATTTAATCGTAATCATAATCGTAAATTCTATTAATTGCATTGCTATTGAGTCTGATTGCATTCATTCGTAAGGCTCATTCGTTTTGCCAATTTCAATCAATTAACATTCATCCGAATTTTTCCATTATCCCAATTTTCACATCGAAATATGAAACTAAAATGATATTTTTGAATTAATAATAATGATAAAATAAGTAAATGATTAAACAAATCGAGGTACTTAAATGAAAAAAATAGTGGAATGCGTCCCAAATTTCTCCGATGGACGCAACGAAGATACTATCAATGCAATCGCCGAAGCTATTAAAGCCACCGAAGGTGTCGCACTGCTCGATGTCGACCCCGGCAAATCAACTAATCGTACTGTTTACACATTTGTGGGCTCTCCCGAAGCCGTTGTCGAGGCCGCCTTGAGCGCCGCACGTACCGCTAAAGCCCTTATCGATATGAAAAATCAAACAGGAGAACATCCCCGGATGGGTGCGCTCGATGTTTGCCCCTTTGTGCCGGTTGCGGGCGTCACTATGCAGGAATGTGTCGAGTGTGCCGAAGAGTTTGGACGCCGTGCCGCAGAAGAATTGGGCATTCCCATATATTTATACGAAGAAGCAGCACGATCTGAAACAAGAAAAAAACTGCCGGACATCCGAAAAGGTGAATATGAAGCCCTCGAAGCTAAATTGAAGCTCCCCGAATGGAAACCTGACTTCGGGCCGGCTGAATTCGTACCCGAATGGGGCGCTACTGCCGCCGGAGCACGCAAGTTTTTAATCGCTTATAATGTAAATATACTCGGAACTCACAACCAGGCGCATCGAATCGCACTTAATTTAAGAGAAGCAGGACGAGGAAAAGGCAATCCCGGACGTTTGAAAGAGTGTAAAGCAATGGGATGGTGGGTCGATGAATATAATATGGCACAATTAACTTGTAATCTGACCGATTATCATACTACTTCACCTCATATTTTATTCGAAGAAGTCAAAATAGATGCCGCTGAATTAAATATAGCTGTTGCTGGCTCCGAATTAGTTGGATTGATACCGCTTGAAGCTATGTTAATGGCCGCAGATTTCTATATTGAAAGAGAAAATCTATTCATAATAGAAGAAGAACAAAAGATTAAGCTCGTAATTGATAGATTAGGCCTCAATTCCGTATCTGCCTTCGTTCCCGAAAGGCGAATAATCGAATATATAATTAAAGAAGAACCCGACGAACCACTCGCCGGCTCCACTTTACGTGAATTCATAGAGCAAATCGCAGCCCGAACCGCCGCTCCGGGAGGAGGCTCGGCTGCTGCGGCTATTGCTGCCATCGGAGCAGCACTCGGAACAATGGTTGCAAGACTTACCTACGGCGTAAGAAAATTCGAACACCTTGACAAATATATGCGGGAGATAATTCCACCGTTATATGACGCCACAAATGCACTAATACCAATGATAGACGCAGATACTAACGCCTTCAATGACTATATGGAAGCCCTTAGATTACCAAAAAAGACCGCCGAAGACATTGCTGTGCGAGCCGAAGCTATGCAGAAGGGCCTTAAGAAAGCTATTGAAGTCCAGCTTGCAACTATGAAGCTCGGCGATTCGGCATGGGAGGCCATGGCGGGGATTACTCGGCATGGAAATCCTGCATCCGCCTCTGATGTAGAGGTTGGGGCGAGGGCTTTAGAGGCGGGAATATGGGGAGCATATAGAAATGTGCTTATAAATTTACCGGAAATCACCGACGAGGCATTCAAGGCGGCGATAAAAGCAGAAGCTGGCGCAATTGCGGCAAGAGCCAAGAGAAATTGTGACGATATTTTAATGATTTTAGACAAAAGACAAAGCGATGGAGCGGCAAAATAGGCCGTAGAAGCTAAATCATACATACTTAATTGCATATCGCAAATCACTTAACCTACATCGAGATAATATTATCGCACATCCAAAAGGCCGGACGCAAGTTCGGCCTTTATTATTTCTAATTCCAACATCATTCCCCCTCTTGAGAGGGGGCAAGGGGGTGTGTTATGGAGGAATAAACTATATACTAAGTTAAATATTTATATAGATAGCGAAGATGCCCGCCCATAGTTCCCCATTTAAGAAGAAACCAACATCATTCCCCCTCTTGAGAGGGGGCAAGGGGGTGTGTAATAGAGAATAATATTATTTACTAGGGTATATATTTATATAGATAGAAAAGAAACACACCCATAGATCCCCTCTTGAGAGGGGACTTAAGACTTAAATGATGATTCCTACATCATTCCCCCTCTTGAGAGGGGGCAAGGGGGTGTGTAATAGAGAATAATATTATTTACTAAGGTAAATATTTATATAGATAGAAAAGTAACACACCCATAGATCCCCTCTTGAGAGGGGACTTAAGACTTAAATGATGATTCCTACATCATTCCCTCTCTTGAGAGGGGGCAAGGGGGTGTGTAATAGAGAATTAATTCTTTTGCTAAACTATTAAATTATATATATAGAAAAGTAACACACCCCTAAATCCCCTCTCAAGAGGGGACTTAAGAATACAATCTTAATTCAAGGCGTTACAATCACAATTCAAGACATTACAATCATAAATCAAGACGTTATAATCATAAATCAAGACGTTACAATCATAAATCAAGACGTTACAATCATAAATCCATTCATTCGTATATAGAATTAATCGCCTTTGCTAATAATATAATGACTTATATTATATATATGAATGCCATAATAAGAAAATATCGTATGTCAAATGCTAACTTATCAATGTTGGCCGTTAATATAAATGCCTTCATGATACGTGATGCTGCCCTGTTTGCCGGCCGAGGCGTCACAGCAAATGATATAACGGCCTTCGAATCTCTTTCCGATGTCTTTAAATATATAAAACCGGATTCATATTATCAGGCAGCACGCTTCGGTATTGCCGAATCAAAGCGTATTGCTCGCTCGAATGCCCACGCACAACTTTCATTCGTCTCAGGATTCGTAGAACAGATGTGGGGCAAGGATAGTTCGGAGTATAAATTGCTGAGAATTAAGGGAGCTATTAATATGACGGATAATGATTTCCTCGTTGCATGCCTTAATGTTGTCACAACGACTTTGGATTATCTGCCAACTCTCTCCGCCATTGGTCTAACTCAATCAGATATTAATTCATTGAGCTTAGCGGCTTGTGAATTTGAGTCCGATATGAATGAAATGGCTCAAAACTATGCCCTTCGTAAGCAATATGCCCTCCAAAGAACTCAATTGGGTAATGAACTTTACTCATTTATGAAATTATATTGCTCGGTTGGGCAATTAATCTGGTATAATGTTGATGCCGCAAGGTATGATAATTATATAATCTATAAGAATAGTCATAAATCACGCCCGGATGATGCGGAAATTCCCTCCGCAGAGCGGGCATTGAATTAAAATGTATGATTTAATCTTGATTATGTATAATTTAATCTCTATTATACTGGATTTATTGCTTTGATATGAATGACAACGGATTATTATGTAGATTTAGCGGGTTAATTATCGTCATTCAGAATGTAGCGGAGCGGAATGAAGAATCCAGCTTTCGCTATATTAAGACTTTATGATGGATTTATTGCTTTGATTTGAATGACAACGGATTATTATGTAGAATAAGCGGCTTTATATACTGTATTTCCGAGCTTTCCTAATGATTTTCTTACTTTGGATGATGAATTTACGGCTTTAGCGGATGGTTTTACTGGTTAATAACGGGCAATATTATCTTAATAGTCCGGCCCCTGCCTTCTTCGGCGATGGCAAATACTTTCCCGCCATGCTTTTTGATAATCATTTGCGTCAGATATAGGCCCATATTGTATTTCCCCTTCCTATTATCAGGCGAATAGAAAGGCTCGAATATGTCATCGACGTTAAGGGCATAAGGATTCGGATTAATATCGGAAAAATTGATTGTCATATTGTCATTATCGAAGGAACTAATGCTAATCAAGAGCCTCCCGCCATCGATAATGTGGCTTCCGGCGCTGAAAATGATGTTCAGAAATGCCTGCTCAAGCATCTGCCGGCTGCCCTTCACCATCGGATTGTCAATATCGTAGGCTTTCTCTATGATTATGTTGTCTTTTTGCAGCTGATGCGAGGTCAGATGCACAATCTCGTCGATAATATTGCAAATATTAAGGGCAGATTGCTCATCATCGGCTTTAGCTACATCCAAAAGTCCGGACAATCGACGATTAATGGTCTTAATATTATCTAACTCTGTCTTGATTATTTCCAGACGGCGTTTAGTATTGCCCAATCCCGTCTCAAGGAATTGAATATGTCCGTCCAGGATTAGCAACGAGGCTTGTATTTCATTGGCAATCGCGGCTGCAAGCTCGCCTGCGGAGATAAATTTAGAGGAATCGAGGATTTGTTGTTCAACTGCTGCCAATCTTTTACTTAAAATCGTATTTTCTTTACATTTAGCGAGCTTGTTATATAAAATAGCGGCCAATAATACTGATTTATTTAGTTCTGCAATGTGATTATCGGCGTAGGATGACTTGCCGCGGCTTGCTCTGGCAGCGAAAAGTCCGGCAGCGGACCGCCCTTCGGCTATTGGAATCAGGATAATTGATGATTCGGATGAATTATCGGCGAATAAATCCGATATTACTGTTGGAGTATTATTTTCTATGGCCCAATCGGTGATTCCTTCTTCCTCCAAATGGCTGATAATCTTGTCCAACGAGATGGAAATGTCTATTTTTTGTGATTTAAGTTGCTTATTATCATTTAACATAAAGAAATTACTTTCGACAATAGCGAAAGCATCTGCGATATGGCGGTGCAGAGTGCGAGTAACTTCGTTTAATTCCGAACAATCGGCCAAAGCATTGTGCAAAGCGAGGAAATCGAAACGGAATATGCTTTTATTTGCTTTCATATTGGCTTACAATCAATCAATTTAAATAAAAACGGACGCATTATCGAATTCATCGAGTATTTCCTGCTTCAATAATTGCACTTCACTTTGCTGGTCGAGTAAATCATTGAGGTTAAAGAGGCTTGCAATTCCGCCACTTACGTAATAATCTTCGTCATCACCTGAATTAATCCAGCTTTTGAATCCCAAAACCGAGGCAAACCATTCGGAAAGAGAGACCAATGCCGTCAGCGGCTTTTCAATGTCGTTGAATTTGAGGTTAGCTGTATATTTTCTGCCTTTATTTCTTCGTATTGAATCGTCAGCGTTATGATGATCGCCGATTGCATTGCAAAGTTTGTCGGGCAGATTCCATTTACCGCCGAACCATGCGCCGATTTGGCTGTGATTATTGCCCAGCACTTGGTTTTCGACTTCAACCAAGCTGCATCCTGTCTCTTCTACAAGTTGTTTTATTATTAAATAGTCTTTGGTGAAATATTCTACGATGATTAATATTCCAATATCATGTACAAGGCCTGCCACAAAGGCTTCGCCGGCCAGTCTATACCCGAACTTTCGTGCCAATAGTCTGGCACATGATCCGCAAAAGACAGAATACCGCCAAAAATTATTTACATCAAAGATGGATTTCCTCACCTTAGTGAACAGCCGCCGTACAACCAAGCTGTAAACGATGTCCTTTATTTCGTTCATGCCAAGCACGACGATGGCAAGCTCTATAGTGGCAATTTTTCTTGTGAATCCGTAGAAAGGTGAATTGGCAACTTTCAGTACATGAGCCGTCAATGTCTGGTCTTGTTCTATTATTGATGATAGCGAAGAGGCATTTGCCTCGTCATTGTCTATCATGTCCAGTACCTGAGATATTATAACAGGAATCGTGGGCAAGTTGGAGATTGATTCGAGTTTATTTTCTATATGAGGCTCAAGCATTGTCGAACTCATTGAGTTGCTCTCTCAGATCAGCAACAACCTGGGTGTGGATTTGGCAAATCCGGCTTTCCGATACGCTTAGGACTTTGCCAATTTCCTTGAAAGTAAGTTCTTCGTAGTAATATAAAGTCATAACGAGTCGTTTCCGCTCGTGAATGGTCTGCATATAATTTGAAATAAATTCGATTTGCTCGTTATTCTCAATATTGCTCAGGGTATCCTTTTGGGAGGTATCCTGAACTTCTTCCATTATGTCAATTTCATCCTCGCTCAGATGAATTGATTGAGATTCGCCCAAAGAAAGAGACGCTTTGGCGGCGGCAGCGGCAGCGAGATAAGATTCATATTGCTCGGGAGTTACCTCTAATTTTCTCATTATTTCTTCGCTGGTAACTTCACGCCCCACCTGGCTTCTGAGTTCATCGCCGGCATGAATATAGTCGTGGGCATTTTTCCGGGCTGTTCTGGACAGCCAATCCAGCTTCCGCAGTTCATCCTGTATAATGCCCCGAATCCTCGGTATTGCATAGGATTCGAATTTCACGCCACGCGAAGTATCGAAGCGTTCTATAGTTTCATGAAGGCCCAAAATACCTACATTTAAAAAATCATCTTCGTTCAGAATAGTATTATTCGGCAGAGTCATTTGACGGAGAACATGCCGGACAAGCCATACGTATTCCAATATCAGCTTGTGTTTATCCTTCAGGTCATTTTTCTCTTTAAACCTTATCCAAAGCTCATCTATATTTGGTTGTTTCACTGTTTTCATTAATATATTAGTCCGTCCCTGAATCGAGGCTTTTATTATTTACGAAAAACATCTGATTTTAATGTTAAATAATTAATCCGCTTGCGAAATAAATATACTGAATCGGATGGAATGAACTTGAATATTTAGGGACTCTTAGCTCAAAGGTATCGTATCTTTTTGGCAATATTAGGTTTGGACAGATGATGCAGCGGCTATAATGGCAAAATTGGGAATCCGGCGATTTGTTATATCCGCTTCCAAACATGTAATTCATGTATGTCGCCTATTGAATTATAAGAATCAATGTAAGAATCGTACAGATTAAAAATTGTTGTGTCCGTTACATACTATCCTTTTTCCCCTTCCGGCAATTCGGATTCCATCATGTCTTCGAGGCTGATTCCCATCTCATCGTGCGGCTCTGCAACGGCCTGATTTTGTTCAATAGTGAACTGCTTTTCAATAGTTTCGGTTTCCGTTTGCTGCCCGGTTTCCGCTTGGACTTCCGCCTCGGGCATTTCCATATCGAATGAAGTATCGGCGATGGAAGCTGCCATCTTCGGGGTATCTGGAATTCCGGCTGCTTCGAAGCCCATATCCGTTTCGTTGGCAATTTCTGCCGGCGGCGATACGGGTTCTAATACATCACTGTCGAACGTCATAAATTCTTCACGCTCTTTCACATGTCTTTTCAGATCCTCTTCGTCCTTTCTTTTGGCCATCTCAATTTCTAATTTCTTTTGCTCGGAAATGAAATAAAATATAACAATCATCAGGCAGCCAACACCCAATGACAGGAATGAAAATACGAGGAAACTGTAATATAATGATTTAATCAATGCGGTTTGCCCGCCGAAATATAAAATAATAAACGACAGCGACGAGCCAAGCAAACTTAATTGAAACAACAGCTTAAAGGGCATATTGATTATCTTATTAATTTTTTTTGTCTCTTTCTTGAGTTTCTTTTTTTTCTTTACCCGCCTCAGCTTCCGTTTCTTATCCCGTTCGGCCTGCCTTTTTTTTATTTCCTTCATCTCCTGATCGTCAGAAGATTTCTCCTTTTTGCTTTTAGCCATTATCTATACCTCGGTAAGTTTTATTCTGTAATATTTCATAAGCAAGTTGCATATAACAACAGATCGGACATTTTTTATAATGACTTGAAAAATAAAGCACTTACGAAATGCCATTCTGAGCCCTTCGGCAGTCTATCCTGAGCCCTTCGACTCCGCTCAGGGTGACTATTTTAGTGTCATAGTGAGCGGAGTCGAACTATAGACACGATCGGCCTGATTCAGGATAAACTCCGCTAAGAATCTATAACTCGATACATTTTAAGTGTTTATAGATTCTTCACTACGCCCCGCCACAAGTGGCTCCGCTCCATTCAGAATGACAAAAATGTCCGAATTGTTGATATAAGAGACTTCTGAATAATTGACATATTGTCGTTCCACCTGGCAAATAGATGAAGTCGCCTTTGATAGATGCACGGACTGCTGCTGCATTGCGATTATTATTTATTTTCAATATACTATGACGATCTATCCGAAATAATATCTGTATCTAATCCAACAGTTCAAGCGGCACCGATTCCATGATTCTGCGTGCAATGTCCCTGATTGCAATGCTAACCTCAAGCCCGGGATTTCGCCTGACAAGCAAATCCTGATGAATAATTGAACTTCTGACTGCCCTGTCGTAAGGGACAAATCCAATCATATCCAAAGAAAACCCGAGGAATTTTTCAGTTGCCAACGACAATTTGCCGAATATTTCATCGGCATCTTCATTGTCTATTACGTTGTTGACAATTAAATTAATGTACTCCATATCGATATACGGCAGAATCATTTTCAACAAACCATAGGCATCAAGCAGCGAAGTAGGTTCATCGGTAATAACCAAAGCAACCAAATCAGCAATATTGCAGCATTGAACCGCTTCGGTGGTGCCTCCGGCCCGGGTGTCTATAACAATAATGTCAAAATCAAAATCCGACAGCAGTTCTTCATAGACATCTATGAAAACCGCAGGCGTATATTCTTCGCTAATTCCGGTTGCTGGCATTCCGGCCAAAATATGCAAATTATCTCCCAATTGGTACGTAGCTTTCCCGATTGCTGCCTTCTTGGAATATACGTCATTTGTCCTGACCGGGGGTTCAACACCGAATAACAAATGCTGGTTCGGGAAATTAATATCGGCATCCCAAACCAGAGTATTGCCAAACTTAGAAAACTCATAGGCCAGATTGGCAGATAGAACGCTTTTCCCCACTCCGCCTTTGCCACTGCATATTGTAATTACATAGGGAGTATTGATCACTTTTTCCATATTGTTAGGGCTCAATCCTTATTCCCAAAAAGAATTTCAGTTAATCTGTCTCTGGTAACGGGTTCGATATCATCCGGTATCTGCTGCCCGGTGGTTAAGTAGGCCAACGGCAGGCCGGAAGATTTCAATACGCCAATCAAACTGCCAATCGCTGCTGTTTCGTCAATTTTCGACAGGATCAATGCGTTCGGGCCAATCACTCCGAATTTATCAATCACCTGTTCGAAGGTCTGCCCGCCTGTTGCCGCACTTTGCACTAAATAGATATAATCTGCCTCTGCGGCCAGCAGATATTCGCGAATTCCCCTAAGAGATTCTTCATCTTGTTGGCTTCTGCCGGTTGTATCGATAAAAATAAAATCCCTTTTTTGTTCTTTTCCGACAATCGATTTCAATTCTTCGGGATTATAAGCCGGAGCAAAGCTGATGCCGGCCACCGAAGCAAAAGTCTGCATTTGCTCGATGCCGCCAACTTTGTATGTGTCTGCCGTTATGATAAGAACATCTGCCTGGTAAATCAGCTTGCAGGCGATAGCGGCTTTGATTAGCGATGTGGTTTTGCCGCTGCCGGTTGGGCCAATAAAACCAAATACCTTCCGCTTGTCATTTTTTTCGATTGGCGGAGATAGTTTGATTCCTTCAAAAATTTTATCGCCGGCATGTTGGAGAATATTCTCGAAATCAGTAAAACCCTTTTTCCCGGAAATTTCACTTACAACTTTTAATGCCAATTCTTCGCCAATTTCTGCATTAACCAATCTTATATAGAGTTCCTTATAAAATGAGCCTAAGGCCCCGCTGTGCTTATATTTGACTAATTCCCTGACCTCATTAATAGTATCCTTAAGTTCATTGATTTCGCTAAATATCTGGCTGATTTCCTCCAGGGATGTACCGTTGTAACTCGGGCCGGCGGACTTGCTGCGAGCCGAAACATTGAGCAGTTTCTCGCGAATCGGACGTGTTCTTAAGCTGGCAGCACCCTCATCCACTGCGGCAACTATTTCTATTATATCTTCGCCCGTAGTAGGATTCTTAGCTGTTCGGGAAGATAAAATAACCGCTTCATCTCCCAAATCTGCGAAGATTCGCTCTTTGCCTTCTTTAAAGGTATTTGCAATATACTTTTTGATTTTCATAATAGTTTTATTAATTATTTTATTATTTATTCATTCGTTTATTTATTCAATTGCTCAATCAGTGGATTGCTCAATCAGTGGATTGTGCAATATAGTCCAAAAACAACTGCGAAAACGGTTTTTTTCGAAATAAGGAAATACTGTGCCACAAATGATGTAAATTCGATGACGCCGCTTGCCGGATAATTGGAATTTATCTGTCGATTCCGTTGTTGGTTGAAGGGTCCGGGCATTGTAGGAATCGGGCGAGAATACGTACTATTTCGTCAGGATGAACCTTCTTGTTTTCACATAGGGGCCGGATGTGAATTTTATTAAATAAGCGCCCGACGGCAAATCGTTCAAAGACACTGCCAAATAGTGTTTGCCCGGCTCTGCTGCCTGGTTGTATATTGTTTGTATTTTAGAGCCATACGAATCGAAAATCTCTATCGTAGTATTGGCCTTAAAACCAACACTGAAACGAAGGTTCAATCGGTGTTCTTCGATGGGATTCGGTGAGATATTGTTGAAGGAAAAATCGTTTTCGCTATTGACAACACTGCGGATATTAAGTGCGCAGATATTTATTGTTACTATGGCTGTATCCCCGGATATACCGAGGCACAGTTGATACCGAATGGAATCAGATGTACGAACCGCCGGCCTATATATAGCATCCGGAGCAAGTAACAGAACGAAAAACGGCAGCAGAAATGTCCCGGATGACTTAATATTACGTTCTCCATTTGCCCGTATTAACAGACTATTAGTCGAATCATCTATTTCGATAACTTCAACAGATGCTGCCCATCCCAAATCCTTTAGAATTATACCATATCGAAAAGAGCCTGTATAATACATCCATTTGTGATTATAGATTATCTCAAGAGCAATGGTATTCAAATTGATGTAGTCCCAATTATCACAATCTATTCTTATTGGCAATTCGATAGTATCGCCCGGAATTAGCAGAGAATCCTGAATATATTCATAGGAAACATCAATTTGCACTATATCATCCGGAGGAAAAGAGAGTGAATAAATGGCTATGTTGCCGGCTTTGTCCGCCACATTGAATATGGTTTTGGCAGTTTCGAATGTGTTGATTACATTCAGCTTGAAGGCATAGCCGGTTACAGATTCAATGCGGCCCAGGTCAACGGTGGAATCTAAAACAAGCTCGAAATTATTACTGCCTTCGGCCAGCCACACTGAGTCAATCCCCGAATCGACCTGGGTGGGAATATCCGATATATCCCCATTGCGAACTTCCGTAACACGAACAAGATATTTTCCGCAATCGGGATTAGAAACATAAATATCTGGTTCTAAAGTGTCGACCTCAAGATCGTCCACGGCCATTGCTGCCGGCCAGCCATAGGAATCCTTGTAGCCATATCCGTAGATGTATGCGCCAAATTTTGTATCGCCGGATATATAGTGGACACCCGGCTCCATGTCGATAGCTGCCCAATAGAGGTTAGTTCCGGGAATGCGATTGGACAGCAAATTTGATTGAAGCGGCTCCCAAAGATATTGCCCATCTATTGTCAGTGATTTCAACAAGGCATTATCCTGATCGGTAGAATCTCCAACAGCCAGTATATTCAGCCAGTGGTTAAAAAAGGCAATATTTTCATCAGGCGTCTGAAATACGGCCGACCGTACGAACTGCTCGTCCGGAACGACCATCACCATGAAAGGATCAAAATTTTCAGTATAATCCCAATCTGCCGAATAGGAATATTGCATCACCATCACGGGCTTGTCGGCCTTCCATACTGCGGTTCCTTTTATCGAATTCCTGCCTGAATTATTATACTCAAAGAAATCTCCGGATTTGGCAAGCATTGCTTCCCTCGAGCCCAATAGTTGTTTCGAGTCAAGATCATACCAGTCCACCCTCCAATTAGTACTATCCCTGGCAGCCACAATTCTAAAAAAGTCTCCTTTGCCTTTTCGCTTAAATTCAATTGATGTATAATTTCTGCCCCACGAAGAAACCGGAGGGAGCATTTCGCAAAGCAAGTCTCTGCCATCATTAATATTCGACGACAAAGAGGTTCTCATATTAAATGAAATAAGTCCGATTGGCTTATTCGAAATTATTTTACTGCCTGACAAGTCAAAAACTCCTTTCGTCCTTCCATTGCCCCTCACGGTATAAATCTCTCCGCGATTTAATATAATATTTTCGATCGTATCCCCGATAGATCTTCCGCCGAGAGTTTTTGCATTAATTCTTCCTTTGCCTTTGCCTATCAATTCAACTGTAACAATGGTTCTATCCTGGCTGGCAACAACAATGAAACCGGCTCCGCGCCGCGAATTATCTTGATAGTGATCATAATAACTGACATGGATATACTCCTTGCCCCAAGCGAGAACCGGCAAAGCCATAAAGCCATCGGAAGAAGTTTGTTTAGAATTCAGTACAAAAACAGAGATAGGATCCTCGGAGAATACTCTTATTCCTTTCTTTTCCACTATTTCGGATGAATATACTTCCCAACTCCAATTCAGCCCGCCATTATTGGCGGAAAATGTAGTGATTTCCAATGGATTCACAATTTTGGTTGAAACAATATTGCCATTAAATTCGATGGAAGCTGTAGTGCTTTTATTTGAAGTAACATAAATGGCGAGTTCATTCTTATTAAGGCTATTATTAAAATATTCATTTGGCGGGATGGCAATCCAGAACTCCTTTCCCTGGGTTGTGCGGCCCTGGCCGAACCGCTGGATCAGATTCTCGTTTTTGGCAAATACATTAGCCGGCAAAATCAAAAGTAACAGATAGAGTAGCATATTTGATTTCATAGCAGCTCCAAAATTCGAATTTCCTCAAGTAGATAATTGTTATCTAATCAGTAGTGTCCGGTTAAAATGCTGACAAATAGTGAAATTCTCAGTAATAAGCTATGTCTTGCCTTATATTGTGCTGATTTGGATATAATTTCGGATTTAGCATAATATTTACTTAAGTGTGCCATGCCAGACCCCGATCCGGCATCCATCTTGAAACTATCAAATAGCCCATGAATACTGGATTCTGAAACAAGTTCCGCAATGACATATCATAGTTATCAGGTATTCATTTAAAATGATTCACATATTTAACCGGACACTACTGTTATCTAATAAAAGATGTAATATTACTACTACACATACAATCGTTTTTTGTTACACGATTTATAAATAAATATAATTTAATCAAGGAATATACTGAATCCTGCTCATACTTCAAGGGGCAAATAGTTTTCCACATGATTAATTATTGAAAGTCAATGAGTTGGAAGATTATCAAATGATATTTAGCCCGAACTAATTCTGAATTTCCGAATAGTTGCTAAAGATTAATTTACAGAAATTTTGTAATTTTGTGTGGCAGGAATTTGCATTTATTATGAAAGACAAAAATATGGGAATAAATATAGAGTTTGTCGAGAAGATATTTGAGAATCGAAGGCGAATACCCGAAGAATTCACCGAAATCGCCCTCGAACTCCGCCGGGATATAATCAAAAGCCTTACGTTGGCCAAATCAGGCCATAGCGGCGGCCCCCTGGGCATTGCCGATGTGATGTCCGTTTTGTTTTTTGGCGGTTATATGCGATATAAACCCAAAGAGCCGGACTGGGCGGGAAGGGATAGGTTTGTGCTGAGTGCGGGCCACATGGCACCGGTTTTATATTCATCGCTGGCGCGGGCCGGATTCTTCCCGATTGATGAATTGGCCACTCTTCGTAAATACGGCTCAAGGCTTCAGGGGCATCCGGGCCTGGAGGTAAATCTGCCCGGTATCGAAACCGCTTCCGGATCGCTGGGCCAGGGAGTATCGATTGCGGTTGGCATGGCAATGAGCGATAAACTGATCGACAAAACCGACCGGAAAATATTCTGTATTTCAGGCGACGGCGAGATGCAGGAAGGCGCTTCATGGGAAGCTGCAATGGCAGCCGCAAACTTCAAACTCGACAATCTTTGCTGGATAGTTGATAATAACGATTGCCAGATAGACGGGCGGGTTAAGGATGTTATGAATATTTATCCGCTTGACAAGAAGTTCGAATCATTTAATTTCGACGTTATCAATATTGACGGCCACGACTTTAATCAAATAATCAGTGGCCTGGATCAATTCACCAAAGCCCATAAAGCAGGCACCGGAAAGCCTACCTGTATCATCGCAAAAACCTTCATGGGCAGAGGCGTTAGCTTTATGAACAACCAATTCGGCTGGCATGGAATTCCACCAAATGAACTGCAGGCAGAACAAGCTCTCGATGAATTAAGATAATCACGTACGAACTATCAATTTCAAATTGGGAATTGATTGTGAACCGAGAACCAGTTGAAAATTTGGAATCGATTAATGAACTACCCCGCCGCAAGCAGCGGGGAATTAAACCCACAATATGGGATTAAAAAAAGCATGAGAAATAATAAATACATATTATTCTTATTGATTTACATCCTTGCCGCCTGTGGTGAAAAAGAATCCGAAAGCGCAAGGCCATTTGATTAAGTGGAACCGGCAGCCAAAGGCGAACCAATAGCCGAACCGGCTGTAATGGAAGCAACTTTCAACGACTCCGCAGCTATTGCGGCGATGAACAAAAAGCCGACGGATGCAACGATGCTCGACCCAAAGGACATGGAACCATTTTTGCCCAACAAGATAACGGATTTCAGAAAACTCCCCGGCGATTATGGGTGGGCCGTGAATAACGAAGCAAGTTTTTCATCTGTCACCTGCCAATATCTTGGCAATAAGGGCGGGAGCTTCTCTATGGCTTTGTTCGATTACGGCAGTAATGCTAATATCATTGACGAAAAATATTTCCACGACCTGCCCGAGGAAACCGGGTATGTAACCAGCAGAATCTCTGTTAAAGGTGGCCTGGCCTATAAATTATGGGACAGTAAGAAAAGGTCGGGGAAATTAAGGGCGTTGCTCAATAACCGCTTCATTATTACTATTGATGCCAATATGTTGCCTGCCAATAGTTTTGGCCTGGAATTTTTGTATGGGATGATTAAGACAGATGAATTGCTTAGACTGTAGCCGGCATCTTATAATAAATCAATATTTGACATTCCGCCTGTCGTTTCAACCGGCAGAACGAAAATGCAACAAGGTTAAGGCTTAGCAACAATGGTTATATTCGTAGGGGCAGGTTCACAACCTGCCATTATAATTGAAACATGTATTAATTGTTTCTCTTTGAAGAAGTTCGAAATATTTTTTGGGACGGTTTGGAACCGCCCCCTTCGAATGGAGTTGTATTCCGCTTATATAATTATTAATGAATTCCATACGGATTATCCAAGCCAATTTATTTATTAAATGATGCTGTAGGGGGTTTAATTTGTTACCATTTAATTAGTTAAGGTTTCCTCAAAAAGTAGTTGGTGAAAAAGATTCTAATGCTTATGCTTTAAGGAGAATGACAACCCCCTAAATCCCCCTTAAAAAAGGGGGAAGTGAGCCAGGCGAGCAGTGGGGGGTGTCCTACAATCTGCAAGGCATAAGAGTATAATAAATCCATTTCCTTGTACTTTTAAGTTGAATATCTTTTGTAACTACTATACCAATAAACAGTTAGTGCTTTTTGAGGGCAATCCCGTTAACTGATTCTCTTTGCAGCGGAGCCTCTACTTCGTTTAATAAAAGAAAAGATAAAAAGCCCAAAGCTGATCCGAACTATGTACGAACTATATGAATAATTATAATTATTAAAATACAAATAACTTATGGAAAAAATTACACTGCTTGGACAAAAACCCACCAGACACGGGTTTGGCCACGGATTGGTCGAACTTGGCGAGAAGTACGACAATGTTGTTGTGTTGGGTGGTGACATAACCGGATCGGTGATGACATCTTTTTTCAAAGATCGCTTTCCGGATAGATTCTTTTCTATCGGAATTGCCGAGCAAAATGCCACTACAATAGCAGCCGGGATGGCTCTGTCCGGCAAGATAGCATTCTTTTCAAGCTATAGTGCCTTTGCCGCATTTCGTAATTCCGACCAGCTAAGAATATCGGTCTGCTATAACGAAGCGAATGTAAAAATCGGCGGCGGCCACTCCGGAATCACTGTCGGGCCGGACGGCGCCACACACCAATCGCTGGAAGAAGTATCTCTGTTAAGGGCATTGCCCAATATGACGCTTGTTGTTCCATGCGATTACCAAGAGGCAAAAAAAGCAACAATCGCATTGGGCGAAATGGACGGCCCTGCTTATATCCGCTTCGGGCGGTCGGCCGTGCCTATGTTTACAACCGAGAATACTCCTTTTGAAATTGGCAAAGCGCAGATTCTTAGGGAAGGTGCCGATGTGGCTATTGTTGCTGCCGGGTTGTTAGTCTGGCAGGCTCTTTTGGCAGCCGAGCAGCTCGAAAAGAAGCATGGAATATCGGCTCGGGTAATTAATAATTCGTCGATCAAACCAATTGATGTGGAAACTCTAACAAAAGCTGCAATGGATTGCGGCGGGATAGTCACCGCCGAGGAGCATCAGGTCTATGGCGGCCTGGGCGCTGCCGTGGCCGAGGTTGTGGTTAAGAATTATCCAGTGCCAATGGAATTTGTCGGAGTTAAAGATACTTTCGGGTGCAGCGGCGAACCCGATGATCTTTTGGTTAAATTCGGCCTTTCGTGGAAAGAGATTTATGCTTCGGCTTTGAAGATAATCGAAAGAAGGGAAAAGAAATTTATCGGCTTCAGGAAACTGACAGATATTGCGGCTTATTCCGAGGATATGTAGATAAGTTTATAACTGCTTTAAAATTAATGAACTGCCCCGCCGCAAGCAGCGGGGAATTAAACCCACAATGTGGGATTACAATAGTTGATAGTTAATATTTATGGCGGTTCGTTGAATCGCCATTAAAATTTTTGTGGAATTCTTTTCCCGGCACAGCGAGGTATCAAATGAGAAATATAATTATAGTTGTCATTACCTTATTAACAAGTATCCTTACCATTGCTAAAGCGCAGGACGCTCCCGGCACGGATAAGATATCTTACCGACCGGCAATTAATGCCGGCAAATATTATCCGGCCAATCCGGACTCGCTCCGGCAATATATTTATGCGAAACTGGACACCACCAGCAAGAGTGTGGTCGAGACTGAGATTCTTGGCATCGTGGTGCCCCATGCCGCCTATCGGTATAGCGGATGGGTAGCGGCAAGGACATATAAAAATATAATTGGCAAAAAGTACGATGCGATTATTATAATAGCTCCAAGCCATTTCCTGCCTTTTCGTGGTGCCAGCGTATTCAACGGCGACGGCTACGCCACTCCGATTGGGACGGCAGAGATAGACAAAGAGCTTGCAAAGTCAATTGCCGCCGGGCATGAAATAATATCTTATTCGGACTTGGGCCATACGGCAAATGATACATTGAAAGAACATTCCATCGAAGTCCAACTGCCTTTTTTGCAGATAGTGCAGCCCAATACGCCGATTGTTCCGATTTTGGCCGGTTCGCAGGATGAAATCTCGAATGATGCTCTGATGAGGGCAATCGTGAAAGCTGTTAAGCAGTCGGGCAAGAAAGTGTTGATTATTGCCAGCGCCGACCTTTCACATTTTCACAGCTTATCCGAATCAAGAAAATTTGACATTCCCGCATTGGAAACTTTCTCAAATTATGATTATTATAAACTTGAACAGAATTTTCTGGACGGAATATACGAATCCTGCGGGGGCGGCCCTATTGTGACTATGTTGAAAGCTGTCGAACAGCTTGGCGGCTCGATGGCCACACCGCTGATATACTCAACTTCGGCAAGCTCTCCTGATATTGAAGGCGATACATCACGTGTGGTTGGATATTTTTCCGGAATGGTGGTTAAAATCCAAAAACTAAAGCCTTTTTATTTCCCGGAATACAATTCCGAAGAAGTAAAAGATTTGTTGGAATCTGCCCGATTCGGAGTCAGGAGTAAAATCATATCCGATTCGACAAGGCAGGTGTACTTTATACTCAGGAACCTTTCAATGAAGAAAGGAGCCTTTGTTGCTTTGAAAAAAGATGGGAAATTACGCGGCCTTATGGGCAGTAGATTCTCAAGCCTGCCGCTGCTTTTCTCTGTGGAAAGTGCCGCAAAAGATGCCGCAGCTGCCGATCCAAGATTCCCACCTGTTACGGCAGAGGAAATTGACTCCCTTGAATATGAAATATCCATTCTCTCGCGGTTCCAGCGAGCATTAGACACATCTGAAATCGCTATCGGCAACAATGGCCTTTTTATTACGAACGGCACGAAGAGGGGGCTTCTGCTGCCCGAAGTTGCAACTGAGAATCACTTGAACAAGCTACGGTTTCTGCAATTAATCGGCAAAGAGGCAGGACTCGGCCCCGACGCTTTTTCCAGGCCTGATGTACTTCTCTACTATTTCGAAACTAAGTTGATTAGAGAGGATTCTTTAGATTAATGTAATATCGAGGAATGCAATATCGATAATATTTTCAATATGAAGGGAGATTAAGAGGGATAGCAATTATTAGTGGTTACTCAAAAAGTTGACTGAGATATAATTATTAGTACGTTTGCAATATTAAGGAAAAAAACAACCCCTTAATCCCCCTTTATTAAGGGGGAAGTGAGCCAGGCGAGCAGGGGGTTGCCATACTTTCTGCAAAGTTTTTGGGTGGAATAGATTAATTATCTTGCATTTTTTTGTTGAATGTCTTTTATAACTACCTTAATTATGATTAGTTGATACTTTTTGAGTTTATCCTAATTAAGATAAATAGCCACGAGTTCTAACTCTTGGAAAAAGATAATGGGAACTAACAGTTTGACTCTAACCATAAACACCGGATCCTTCGACATAGTTTATCCTGAGCCAGGCCGAAGGCAATGACCCAATGACAGGGATGTTGGAAGAACTTTAAAGACAATTATTGTTAATTAGATACTACTGATTGGGAGATGTTTATCGATAATCAATAAATATTTATTGTATAACAGAAATAATATCGCTATATTGAAATGTGACATATTAGAACGTATTCAAGTAACATTTCATGGGCAGCGATAATGAAACCTTCCTCGAACAAAAAGCTGATCAAAGGCATAGGGATATTCTTCCGGATTGGGTATTATTTTTTCTGGGGCTTTCTTGGCCTTAGCGTGTTGTTGGTAATATTTGGTGATTTATCAAGTATTACGGACATTGACCGCTTCACCATAAAACTGCCGGGGTCAGAGCCTGTAACTATTAATAAGCCACCGACTCAGCTATTATATTTTGCCATTTTAAATATACTGCTGATATCACTATCGACGATTTACGTATTTAAGCAAATAATTGAGCTAACCAGCAGCGTGGCGCGGAATGAGTTCTTCATCAGGAAGAACGCAATCAGAATACGCAAGATAGCATTGATTTTTATTGGTTTATTTGTTGTTTATTTGGTCATCGACATAGCGACAGTTGAGTATGTGTCCGCCCATTCGGCTTCTGATAAAATCACATTCCCCGGGCTTTTCGGGTATTTCGTTGATCTTGACAAACTAATTCTGCCTCTTCTATTGTTGGTTCTTGCCGAGGTTTTTCGTGTTGGATTAGAGATGAAAGAAGAACAAGATTTGACAATATAGCGAGGGGAGTATGCCGATAATAGTGAACTTAGATGTGATGCTTGCCAAAAGGAAGATGTCATCGAAAGAACTCTCCGGGAGGATCGGGATTACCATGGCGAATCTTTCTATCCTTAAGACTGGCAAAGCCAAAGCAATACGCTTTACTACCATGGCGAAAATTTGCCGCGAACTCGGCTGTCAGCCGGCAGATATTCTGGAGTATCGGAAGTGAAGATATTTTAAGTCAATAACAGATATCCGTTACAAGCGGCCTACCTGCATGTAACAAACCGGACGGTTTCCTTAACATCCCGGATAATCTCCGCCAGCAATTCAATAGTCTTGTCAATTTCATCCTCTGTCGTGTTATGCCCCAAAGAAAAGCGTATGGAACGGTGCACTTCTTCCTCGGCCAGCCCCATAGCCAACAATACGTGCGACGGGTCAGGCAATCCGGACCGGCAGGCCGAACCCGACGACATAGCTACTCCCTTCTGATCCATAGCCAATACCAGCGACTCGCCCCTCATATCCGGCAGTACCATGTTCAATGTATTTGGCAGCCTTCTATCTCTGTGGCCGTTTAATTTTGCTCCGGGCAGCAAAGCCACTATCTCAGATTCGAGCCTATCCCTTAGCTTTTCAATATTGTTCTTACCATTAAGCCGGCTTATGGCAATCCGGGCCGCCTTGCCGAAGCCGGCAATGGCAGCGACATTCTCGGTTCCCGCCCTAAGCGAATGCTCCTGATGCCCTCCGCTAATCAGCCGGGCCAATTCCATCCCCTTTCGGATATAAAGAGCGCCGATTCCCTTCGGCCCGTATAGCTTATGCCCGGAAATTGTCAGCATATCAACCCCGAGTTCATCCACATCCACCGGAATTTTACCAATCGCCTGCACACAATCGCAATGAAATAAAACACCCCTGCTTTCGGCAATTCCGGCGAGTTCTATGATAGGCTGAATGGCTCCCGTCTCGTTATTGGCTGCCATAAGGGAAATCAGGCAGGTGTTATGGCGGATTTCTTCTGTCAATTGTGCCGGCCGGATAATACCGTATTCACCCACATCCAAATACGTAACATCAAACCCGTACTCTTCCATTTGCCTGAATGTGTTCAAAACGGACGGATGCTCAATTTTACTTGTAATTATATGATTTCCGTCATTTCTGTTCTTTAGAGCAATTCCTTTGATTGCCATATTATTAGCTTCTGTGCCGCCGGATGTAAAAATTATTCTCCTTGCGGTGCAATTAATTAATTGTGCAACACTCCTTCGGGCCGATTCTATGGCAAGGCCGGCTTGCCTGCCCTCGGCATAAATGGCGGAAGCATTGCCAAAAGTCCCGCTCAAAAATCGAATCATAATCTCTGCTGCCTCCGGGTGCAGTGGGGTAGTGGCGTTATTGTCAAGGTAAATTCTTTCGGCATTATTATATTCATCTATCGCAATATCCCTCGAAATCGGAGATTCAGATTCTCCGGAATCAATAATCAGTTTATCACCGGATTCGTTCGCCTTCTCCACCTCGCAGAGCAGTGTTTTGTACACCGGAAAACCCGAAATGGGGTCGAAATTCCGCAGGTCTGTCAATTCATTGATATTGCACTGTTGCCACGCCATGGGGCCGATTGGGCCGCCGCCGCCCATATTGGCATCGATAGCGCCCCGCACTATATCATCGGTTACATAAGCCCGCAATTTCACCTTGCCTCGCTTTGTTTTCACATACACCAAATCACCATTTTCGATTGACCGCTCACGGGCATCGCCGGAATTAATCGTTACGGTTGGCTCCGGCCGGTTCCGGCAAAGACTCTCCACGCCGTGGTGCTGAGGGCGGAAATCAGTTGTAACCCTTGCTCCGGAATTGAAAACAAGCGGATAGGATTTGGCGAGTTCCGGATTCGACACAGGGCCTTCGCTTGGCTCAGTATAAACCGGCAGCGGGTTATATCCGTGCTCTTCCAAAATGCTCGAGGCAATCTCGAATCTGCCCGACGGAGTGTCGAACCCGGGCTTGCCGTCCGGCCTCAATAATCCCTTCTCCCATTTCTTATATTGCATCATAACAGACGGCAATTTGGCAATGCCACCGTTGGCCTTTACTTCATCCAGGCCGAATCCGCTGCCCTCGAGCACATATTCAAGCAATTCGGTTTCATTCTGCGGATATAAATGGCCATAGCCAAGCCTGCGGGCTAATTCCGAAAGTATGAAGAAATCATTGCGTGCCTCGCCGACAGGTTCGATTACTTTTTCTCTGATTCTGAATAGTGGCCCGTAAATCTGGTATGATTCAATCTCATACATTGTGGTAGCAGGCAGTACAATATCGGCAAAAGCCGCATCGGCAGTCAGTTGGCGGTCGATGCAAACAAGGAAGTCGAGTTCATTTAATGTCCTTTTCCAAATATCCGGCTCGGGCCAAGATGTAGCAATCGACCCTCCGAGAATAATAAGCGACCTGATCTTATATGGATTGCCGTTGAGGACGGAATCCGGCAGGGCAATTGCATGCGACTCGCCCCTGTACTCGCTATAAACAGGGAACCGGTCGCGTCCTAAGGCTTTCCTGGTATTCGGATTTGATACCAAGCCGCTGCGGTTAACCGGGAATTGATTTTCTCTCATAGAAAAGCACCTGCCGCCCGGCACGTCCAATTGCCCGGCCAAAGCCCACAGTGTCATAATCGCACGAATCGCCTGAACGCCACTGTCGCTGTATTCGAGGCCGCTGTACATTATCGGCGCCGCACCATTGGAGCCGGCAATCAATCTGGCCAATGATTTTACCCTATCCGCCGGCACGCCGGTAATGTTTTCAACAAGCTCCGGTGTGAAATGTTGGATATATTTAGAGAAGTCATCAAATCCGATAGTCTGGTTTTCAACGAAGTCATCGTCGCAAAGCTCTTCTTCGATTAGAATATTGCAAATCCCAAGAGCCAAGGCTCCGTCGGTGCCCGGGCGGATTGGTATCCATTCGGCATTGGTCATTTTCACTGTCTTGGTTCGCCGCGGGTCGATTACAACGACTCTTGCGCCCCGATTATTAGCCTGCACTATCCTGTCCAAATCGCGCGGCGGGCTGTCGGTTGCCGGGTTGGCCCCCCACACGACAATCGTCTCGGCATTCTCAATATCGGAGAACATATAGTGCCACATTCCGCCCATCGTAACGTGCGGCGCTATCATTGCAAATGATACATAGCAGAGAGCCCCTACGCCAAGCGTATTCGGCGAACCGAATGGGAACAATACGCTCGAGGCCGACGATATGGCAACTCCGGCAGGCTGGAAGACATCGCACATTGCAAGCTCGAAACTGCCGCGTCCGGTATAGATGGCTGTTGCTTCCGGGCCGTATTCTGATTTGATTGAATTTAATTTATTTACGATTATGCCGTAGGCTTCATCCCAGGAAATCCTTTCGAATTCGTAAGTTCCCTTGGCTCCGATTCGCTTCATTGGATATTTCAGCCTGTCTTTGGAGTAAACAATATCAGCCGAATGCTCTCCCAATTTACAGATAGCCCCCAGCGGTGAGGAATCATCGGGCTTTACTTCGGATATTCTTTGCTCGCTGTCAAATTTGACCTCAACCCAACAGGCCGAAGGGCAAATCCCACACATAGCTTTTTTGGCGTTATTGTTCATTTATCAGGCCGATCTTAGATATTATATTGATTTTATATTTTGATGAATGCTAAACGTTACAGACTGAAGTATGATTCGAATTATTGCAGCAAAAAGTCAGCTTGTGATGGAACTACGGCGTCCAAAGATGCTTCTTCAAATCCACTGCATCGTCAATAAAACCGACTCCCTCGGCTTCCAATAGCTCCCGCATTAAATCCGGAGTGGCAAAGTGCAGTTTGCCGGTAAGCTCGCCGTTGCGATTGACAACGCGGTGGCAGGGCAGAGAAGTATCGCCGGCAACTGAATTCAATGCCCACCCGACCATTCTTGCCGAGGACTTCATTCCAAGTTCACGGGCAATTATTCCGTAAGTGGTAACTCTGCCGGTTGGTATTTGCCTGACCATGCCATGTACTCTATGGAAAAAATCTTTGCTGTTTGCTGATGATTCGGACATTTTAACTAATATTTTTAATTAAGGCTTCCTCAAAAAGTAGTTGGTGAAAAAGATTCTAATGCTTATGCTTTTTGGAGAATAACAACCCCCTAAATCCCCCTTTTTTAAGGGGGAATTTGATCAACTATTCCCCCTTAAAAAAGGGGGAAGTGAGCCAGGCGAGCAGGGGGTTGTCCTACAATCTGCAAGGCATAAGAGCATAATA
>JAJRTW010000029.1 GCA_024278075.1 Bacteroidota bacterium
GCAAAGCGAGCAGGGGGTTGTCCTACAATCTGCAAGGCATAAGGGCATAATAAATCCATTTCCTTGCACTTTCTAATTGAATAGTTTTCGTAATTACTATAACAATAAACAGTTAGTACTTTTTGAGGGCAATCTAAATAACGAGTTTCTTTTGTGATTCCATCTTTCTGTGATTCCATTGTCATTCGATATTCGGTTTATCAACAATACGGTATATGCTGAGTAAATATATTAATTTATTTTAACGCAATTAAGAATAAAAAGAGTTAGCTGCTGCTTCATAATATATTAGCCGGCACTTAGGTGCTTTATATATGAATGATTTGTACACAACAAATATAATTTTATCCATAGTATATTATTGAAACAACTGATACAATGCGGATTGTTGAAGGATGGGATTTCTACTCGGAATAGAAATTTGTTTTGCACATAAATTCGAATTTTCGTAGTTTTTACTACTATTTAGGCGTTATAAATCCATAACTATTAAGATTTAAGCAATTGTTTGGTTATTTCTATCATATTGCTCCCAATAATCTATCGTATTCTTATTTGATCGGAACATTTTAGATTACTCCTACGTATTATAGATTAGAAAGCAGGGCAAAAGAGAAGAATATAAATAAATTTGTAAATTGGAAGAATAGTATAAATTTCCAAAATAAGTTAACTTTTCAAACTTCAAAGGAGGGCCTTAAATTGACAAAATCAAGAATATCACTATTCTCGTTGTTCATAGCAACCGCTTATCTTATAAGCGTATTTGCCGCCGGTAGTGTTGACGCCAATGGTGGCGGTGCTACTTATGTTGGGTCGAAGAAATGCAAGAGCTGCCACAATTCTGCCAAGAAAGGTGCGCAGTTCAAATCATGGGCAAAATCCGGACATGCCAATGCCTACAAAACATTGGGAACAGCCGAAGCCAAAGAGGTTGGAGCAAAACTGGGCGTAAGCGATCCGCAAAACGACCCGAAATGTACGAAATGCCACGTGACCGCATACAATGTTGATGCGGCTTCGCTCGGCAAAAAATATAAGAAGGAAGATGGCGTAGGCTGCGAATCCTGCCACGGAGCCGGCAGCAACTATATGAAGAAAAAAGATATGGCAGCAATATCGCTTGGCAAAGTAGAAGGTTCTTCATTAGGATTGACCGTGCCTGACGAAAAACTATGCACAAGCTGCCACAATTCCGAATCACCGACATTCAAAGATTTCAAATATGAAGAAAAATTGAAGAAAATAAATCATCCGATGCCGGACGACTATAAAAGCTCAAAAGGCTATAAATAATTAGATTTGGCTGGTTATACGGCTTATAAAATATTTAAAGATAAATTTCCGACAGGTCAATTTGTTTAATAGCATTATTGGCCTGTCTTTTTTTCGTGCCTCTGTTGAATAATCCCAACGGGGAAATGAATTTATTTTAACCCGAATATTTCGGGCCTTTTACTCAAGAGCTTAGTATCTATTTGGGAATATGAGTGTTAAGTTGAGAGTGCGGCAATAATACTTGGCTCAAAATTGAGAATAAAATAATATCTGTAACCCATTGTCAATCAGGCATCTCAAATATTTTATGAATATTGCGGATTTAATAGATTTTATTGATATATTTTGCGATTTTACTCATTATATTGTGAAGAAGAATATGTGCAGTACTATTTTGTTAATTAATAAATACTTCCCGCCCGGGGTTTAACTAATGGCCGGTTTGAAAAAATATATAATCCCAAAAAATATTGGCTGGCTGCTTTTATTATGCCTGCTGATAGTATATGGGGAAGCAAGGCAAAGCGGCGATCGGCCTGAATATACTCTGACCGTTGAATGGGTGGGGCATTTCTCTTCATCTGACGACCTGACCGGCGGCCCGGGCTTTTTCGAGAAAGTATACCGGTTTATTTTCGGAGCCGAGTTTAACAGCTTCAGACGCCCTTTTGCTGTTTGGACTAAAGATGGGGAAGAATTTTGGGTGCTGGACCAGGGCACGCAAACTCCGGTAAATGTGAGTATTTCCGGAGAAGAATTTGAGTATGTATTAGGCCATGAAGATACTTATTTCCCTTCGCTTGTCAGCTTGTGTTCAATTAGCGACAAAGAGATATTATTTACAGATTCGGGGTTGAACAGAATATTTTTAATCAACTCGGAAACCGGGAAAATAATCAAATTCAAGGATGATTTAAATCAGCCAACGGGAATAGCATATAACAGCAAAACCAAAGAAGTATGGGTGGCCGAGACGGCATCGCACCGGATAGCCGTATTGGATTTGGAAGGAAATATCTTGAAGTATGTCGGGCGGCGCGGCAGCCGGAATGGCGAGTTTAACTTTCCCACTTTTCTGTGGATTGATGAAAACGGGACAGTATATGTAGTGGATTCGATGAATTTCAGGGTGCAGATCTTCGACGGCGAGGGCAGGTTTTTGTCAAAGTTTGGCGAGCCGGGAGACAAAGCCGGGTTTATAGCTTCGCCAAAAGGCATAGCAACGGATTCCAAGGGGCATATTTATTTGGTAGATGCACGGTTCCACATGGTTCAAATGTTTGATAGAGAAGGGAATTTTTTATTCTTTTTCGGTGGGTTTGGGAGTGACGACAGTAACTTCTGGATGCCTATTGGCATTCATATTGATAGTAAAGATATAATATACGTAGCGGACAGTTTTAATTCCAGGATACAGATTTTCGAATTAACTGATTTTGAATAAACTGATTTTGAATAATGCAGAGCAGAGTAATCATAGCGGGACTATTGTTTGTTTTTATAGTTAGTGTATTAATTTCCAGCACGATTGAGTATAACAAACATAACCTTTCAACCGGCGGGTTGCACGACATAGTGGCCCAACTGGGGCACGAATCGGCGGACGAAATTTGTATTTTTTGCCATGCGCCCCACAAGGCTTCGTCCCGGGCACCGCTTTGGAATCACGACACTTCCACTGCATCTTATAACGTATATAACAGCACACATAGCTCTACGCTGAATGCATCCACCGGCCAGCCGGACGGGTCGTCGATCCTATGTTTGTCGTGCCACGACGGCACTGTTGCTTTGGGCAGTATCATATCCAGCGCAACGGATATTTCCATGGCCGGAGGTGTTACTACTATGCCAAGTGGCAATACAAATTTAAGCACTGACTTGCGGGATGACCACCCGATATCGTTTGTCTATAATACAGAACTTCAAACGAATGATGGCGACCTGAAGAACCCCGGCACGTTAACCGGTGCTGTGAAGCTGGATGCCAATAACAAAATGCAGTGTATGTCGTGCCACGACCCGCATAACGACGACAACCCGTTTTTTCTGAATGCCTCGGCCGAGTATTCCGCCTTGTGCCTGTATTGCCATGAAAAGGACGGATGGGGCAGTTCAACCCATAAATCATCAACCAGAACCTGGAATTCCTCCGGGACAGACCCCTGGCCGCATACGCCGTCGTCATTCACAAACGTGGCACAAAACGCATGCGAGAACTGCCACAATCCGCACAATGCCTCGGGTTCGGAGCGTTTGCTGAACTATGCAACAAGCGAGGACAACTGCCTTGTTTGCCATACTGGCAATGTGGCACAAACAAATATTCAGGCACAATTGAACAAAACCTATAGCCACCCGGTGGTAGATAACGGCACCGAAGGCAGCCATGACGCAGCAGAAGGTGCCAGGGTGTCGTCGAACACTCATGTGGAATGTGTGGACTGCCACAACCCGCACCAAACTAATGCTACAACTGCAACGGCGCCAAATGTGAACGGATTCCTATTAGGTGTAAAAGGAGTGAATTCCAGCGGCAATGCACTAACAACCGCCGCGAGTTATGAGTATGAAATCTGCTACCGTTGCCATGCTTATAACGACGACCTGAATATTGGCAGCCCAACGACAAGATTGTACAGCACGCCAAACATTATGGATGAATTCAATCCGAATAACCCGTCGCACCATGCCGTAGTGGATCAAGGTGAGAACTCGGATGTACCAAGCCTAATAAATCCTTGGGATGAAACAGACAAGGTCTATTGTTCGGACTGCCACGCCTCCGACGGCAGTGGTGTTCCTGCCGGGCCGCATGGGTCCACTTATGCGCAGATATTGGCCAAGAGATATGACCGCGGCAATTATGTAACCGAATCCGCCGACACATACGCCTTGTGCTATAGCTGCCATAGCCGTACAAGTATATTAGGTGATAATTCTTTTAGTGAACACGACTTGCATATCAATGAAGAGCAATCTTCTTGCAATACCTGCCACGACCCGCACGGCGTGCAGGATCAGCCCGGCACTACAACTTCACAAACCCATCTGATAAATTTCAATACCAGTTTTGTGACTGCGGATATGATGGGCAGGCTCTATTTTCTGGATGGAGGCTATGAGACCGGCAGATGCTATTTAACTTGCCACGGAGAACAGCATAATCCGGAGACCTATTGATTGTGTAAGAAAATAAAACCTTTAATCAGTTCCTATAGTCAACAGATGGAGCCGTTTTTAATCCCACATTGTGGGTTTAATTCCCCGCCGCTTGCGGCGATTATTAAATTCTGTATTATATTGCTACCCCGCTGCTTGCGGCGGGAAAGTTCATTACTTTTTGGTGTTAATATAATTTATAATAATGAGCGAAATTTCGCTCTTGCAAGCGAAAACTCGCTTAAAATCTTATTAAATCACTGTCTTTACAGCTTGTTTTTCAGATGCGAACACAAAGTTTTTTATTTAATATTAATATTATCATCAGCCATGCACACGATTTATCATCATAGCTTACCTTATTCGTTGTAATATAAGAAGATAGCCCTTTCCCGCCGGCTAATAACCTAATCATTTCCCCCAAGATAATTAGGGTTTCCTCAAAAAGTAGTCAGGAAAAAGATATTCATGCTTCTGCTTTAAGGAGAATAACAACCCCCTTAATCCCCCTTTTTTAAGGGGGAATTTAATTGGCTATTCCCCCTTAAAAAAGGGGGAAGTGAGCAA
>JAJRTW010000030.1 GCA_024278075.1 Bacteroidota bacterium
ATTTCTATGCTCTTTGCTCTTTTTTTCTTATTTTTCTTCATCGGATAGGTGACTTTTTATTTGTTGTTATTCTTTGTTTAACTAATTGCAATATAACAAATTGGAGTCACTTCTCCGTGTTTTACTCTGGGAATTTAGGTAATATATTATTAGTTTATCTGAATCATCGTCTCTTTTGAAAAAGCATTTGCCCCAATCATCTGGCTGGTTAATTTCAGTTGAGTATTGAGATAAATGACTATCTCCCCAAAACGGTGTGATGACAGCTGCTTTGTGGTTCGGATTCAGGCTGTTCAGCGCTCCTCCTTTGGCTCTGATTCCGCCAAGGTATTCGCCCGGTGCATTTCCGAGAACAGAATATAAATAACCAAAATTATCTTCCGTAGGGTCATCAAGCCCCGTGCCGTTTGCCGTGTTCTTGTCCCTGGCGAACCAGTCCATGCTCATCGGGTCATAGCAATCGCTTCTCCCGTTGGGGATAGCTCGGTTGCCGCTTGAATCATAGAAATACCGCCGGTTTGTCAGAGCTATCAGGCCGTTGGTAGTCACATAAAAACTATCATAGCGCAGCCCGTTGAAATAGAATCCGAAACCGATTGGAATCGGGCCGGCAAAGGCATTGTCAGCCGAATCAAGAGCATCAAAGCTGTCGTGGTCAAAAATGTCAACCTCGCCGCCGTAAATACTTGCCGGATTGCGAAAAAACCTATGCCCTTCGCCCGGGTTGTTGTCCCAATAATCCCGCGGCAATATCCGCGGCCCCTGCAATATTCTATGCCAGCTTGCCGGCTCTACAGTAGTATCAACAATCTGTGGTACAGGCCGCCAATAACTCGGGGCATCATCTTAGCTGTCCACAAAATAGTATCCGGTAGAGACGGCCGGTTTGTCGGCGGGTTGGCCTATCTCGGTGAACCCTTGAGGGAAACTTGAGTTATCCGGGCCGAAAGTAGCATTTTCATCCAATTGGCTTCGTCTTTGTATTGAATTATTCTTTTGTGCAAAAGAATGTTGGGAAATTAAGATAATTGAGAGAAAAATTAATAGTGAAAAAGTTCTCATAGGTTGCCCATGCCCCAATATTAGTTGATAAGAAATAACTTATTGAATAAGAAATACTAATGTCGATTTCGAATCACAAGTGTCCCTATAAAAAACAGCTAATAGCCCATAGAACTTTTGTTTGCTTAATCTTGACCTAAATTGCCCTGTTTTGGATGCAATACAGATATTAGCTATTATTGTATTATTGCCTGTCATGCCGGACACCGATCCGGCATCCATCTTGATCCCGCCAAATACCGCATAAATACTGGATTATGGATTCTGAAACGAGTTCAGAATGACAGTCCTTGAGCCTTTTAACGCAGACTCAAAAGCTGGAATCCGGGATATTAATGAGCCTTTTAATCGAGTCACCCTTCGACTGAGTTTATCCTGAGCGAAGCCGAAGTGTTCGAAATGACATTGTTTACGAGTTTGATGTCGAGTCGGGTGTTGCACCTGACTTGTTGTTACAGTTGCCTTTCGTCAGTTGCAGTAATTGACGGAACATAGAAGTTCAGTCAATTTACACACCCCTTAATCCCCTCTCAAGAGGGGAAATTATTATTTGACACCCACACTTCAGAGGGGGCCAGGGGGTGTGTCATTTTGTTCTGAACAGGCAATAGAGACTAAGTCAAAAAGCTTTCGCTAATGTACACACCCCTTAATCCCCTCTCAAGAGGGGAAAATATTATTTGACACCCACACTTCAGAGGGGAGTTTTGATTGTATCTGCTCATCTCACAAGGCTCATCTTGCCGGATAATATTTCGCCGCCTGCATTTAATTTATAAATGTAGGTCCCGACAGGCATGAGAGTCCCGCTATTATCTCTACCATCCCAAACGAATTGATGAAAATCCGCCGGAAGCGGCTGATTGATAAGCCGATTAACAAACTTACCATAAATATCCGATATTTCGATAACAACATTGCTTTCTTCAGGCAGATAAAATGCAATATTCGTATATTCTCTAAACGGGTTAGGCCTGTTGGGATATAAAGTTAACGGCTGAATATCGGAGTATTTTAATGTGACTACGCCGGAAGAGGTGCAGTCGAACGTCCCGTCGTAATCCACCTGCCGCAGGCGGTATTGATATGTTGTGTTGATTTGAACATCATTATCAAAGTAATCATAATCAATGTGAACTTTGGAGTTCTTGTTGCCCTTTACAAATCCTATTGCTTCCCAGCTCTCTGCGGCTGCCGGGTTATGCAGCCTGCGTTCAATATAAAAGCCATAGTTATTATCTTCGGATTCCGTGGCCCATTCCAGGTTGATTCCGCTTGAACGAACATCGCCGGAGAAGAAAAGCAATTCAACAGGTACGCACCAACCCCAACCATAATAAATATAACCGCCCGTTTCATAACTCCTTTCACCAAGATACGGCCTTATCATAGGAATCCATGAACCACGTGATAAAGTAGCAGTTTGGCCGTCAGCAGGTGATATACCGAAATGATGCAGATGCCCGTAAGCTGGGTTGCCAATATTTGGCATGAATTCACTCCATACGCCGCTGCCTCCTCCGTTTTCAACGGCAAAGAAATTTTTGTTGATTAGATTCCAGCCCACATACTTCCTGAAGTTTCTCTCAAGCATCAGAGAAGTTCCGCCGCCGCCTGTCGGCCCCCCTACATTTGTCGGGATCGGTATTGATACATTCGTTGTCCTCATGCCCATCCGGGATTTTGACGCCCCAAGCTTGAGGCCGGTTTCAGCCAACTGGCCGATTACCGCCCAGTAAGTTCCCGAAGGAAGTATTAACGGATCATCATCGTATAAGTATGTTACATATTCGTCCCAGAAGTAATCTTCTCTGATGTCATCAAATCCCCTTATCCTGTATATTTGTGAACCGGGAATGATACTGCCGGGCAGCTGGCCACCAGCATCGGTGTAAACTGTCAATGAAATATCATCCCATGACTGGTTCAACGTTCCGAAGAATGCCCGGAAACCATAAATCGTGTCGGTTCTGAATAATTCGAATTTAGATGCTATCCGGCCGGAACCACTTGCGGAGCCAGAACCTAAAGTACGTTCGTCATAAACTTCAGTCGGCCCGAATTCTGTACCTCTGCTGCCATAAGCATATCCATACAAGTTCAAACCTCTGCCGGAAATCCCAGAAAACTCGGAATCCGGCACATCATTTCGCGGATTCTCTACGGGATCGTAGGCAAAAGCATCTCCGAATCTTATGGTTACATCTGTGTATGTTGTATCATTGCGTTCTTCAAGATCGCCTCCCGGCACCCAAACAATAGCTTCAATTCTATACTCACCCGGCCCGGAACGACGGGCATTCCAGGATGGCATACTCCTTTCGAACTCCACCAGCCCTTCGTTGGATGCTATAACTCCCGTTCTACAATAAATCCATCTACCCCACATCCGGTATTCACTTTTTCTCCAGATAATTACAGATATAACATACGAAGGCGCATCGTTCGTGGTGTTATTACTCAGCCTAACCTTTATTGGTATATTTGTCGCCTGCGAGGCGGGCACCATTGTATAAGGCCAGTCAATTTTCACTGAGGTAACGCCTATGTCGGTTGCTTCGGGTGAATAAAAGAGCAGCCTGATATTATCTACAAAGAAATCGTCATTGTCATCGGGGATGCAAACATTACATTTCTTATCGTTGGTGGCGTTGACTTTGACTCTGAACCTGAAATTCTTTGCTCCCTCGTTCTCCGCCCTGATGAACGTATCCGGTATTGCAGCAAAATATCTCTTATATACATCATCTATTCCGCTGTCATATATATTCGGCCTAAGGCCCCCCAGCCTGCCAGTAACCGGACTCGACAAGGCGGAATCCTTATCTGATTCCAAAAAGCCCGTCATATACCCGCCCGCTCCAAATACGGTAATCGCAGGCATATTTGTTACCGGAGGCGCCCCGCCCCGCCGCGGGTGATGCCGCCATCTATCCTCGGGAATATTCGTGATATATTTAATCCCGTCCGGGCTGGGCCGTGCAAATTCCAATACTAATTCGTCGGGCGAAAACGAAGCTGCATTACGATTCCGGTTCCATACCTGCCATACATTCCCATTCAATATTGTTCTTGGCTCGGGGCCGATTAATTCCCTGTCGCTCCAGCCGCTCGGCCAATCGTCGCGGTGCTCGGCTCTTTGCACGGAAAATGAAATAGCAGCACGATATTGATTCCTCATATCAATCGGAAACGAACGAATTTCGTCGCCGCCGGGCGAGCTGGCGGGTTCGGAACCGTCTAACCTTATCCTGTTCATCCTGATTGCAGGTGTGCTTAACACATAGTTTTCGTTATTCCTTGCAGCAAAATCATCCATAGGCGGCATCGGATGTTTCGATACGTCCTCACCGGATACCACCTCGGCACCTATATTCACCCATTTCAAAACCGATGGAATCGCCACACCTTCGACTAAATGAAATTGCGTTACATCCTGATTGAAACGAATTAATCTATTCATAACAAACAACCGGCTGCTCAAAGTATCGTCGAACGGCCACTCATCGCCAAGCGAACTTCCGTCTTCCGGGTCTCTCGGATCTGCAATAGCATAAGCCTTCATTCGCCCAATATGATTCTCCACAAACTCATTCGGCAAAAAAGGCGGGAATTTTACTTCAACAAAACCATAAGGCGGTATCCCGTTTAGATTATTTGTTCCCGGGAAATCATACGCACTCGAATACAGGTTATCATTTAGGTCCCTTAGAGTTACATACCTGACCCTGACATCCCGATCGCCGGTGCATTCCACCGCATTCGAATCCCTTAATGCAAGGCAGGTGCTGTCAACGGGAAGCAGGCGGTTGTAGATTATACGTTCGGTTGCCATATTAACCATGCGGAATCTGACACGGAAGTTTAAGCCTTGCGGAACATAATTTACACCGCCCTCCCCTTGAATATTATTCGTTAAATTCTGGACTATTGCAACGGGCTGAATCTGGCCTATTCTCTCTTCTCCGGCAAGCAGTTCATAATTGTCAATTTTAGTATCATCCACCCTATCGGAATAGTTCAAATCCGCAGTCTCCTCTTGCTTTCGCACGCGGTACTGGATTCTAACAACCCGAAGCATATTCTGCCATTGTTTGAATTTGACCGCAAGCATGTTTCCGGGATAGTCAGCCTCAACGTTTTCGAATTGATGGAAATAATGAGTAAACTGCTCATATTCCCCGGCCCACGGGTATGTGGGGCTGCCCGCTTGACCGTAATTCACCTGGCGGGCAAATCCCCTGACGCATGCTGTTGTATTATACCTGAATATTGTCGATGCTTTCTGGGTGCGGTTATTTACAATTGCGACGCCGTCGAATCTTTCATAAACCAATGTAATCGAACTATCGCTCGCATCAAGAATTATTTGAGCGTTTGCCGATATATATCCATCCTCGCCGGGCCTCAAATCATATTGTGCATCATAATTCCCGGTGGGAGTTGCCTTAGTATTGACCGGAGCTAAATTGACATAATATATAATCAATTTATCGGCATTCTCATAGCGCTTGTAATAGCATTTCCCCCAATCATCAACACTATCTTTGGCGGCATTATACTGCGATAATTGATTGTCACCCCAAAAAGGAGTAATTACGGCGGCTTTATGGTTCGGATTCAGGCTGTTCAGCGCCCCTTCCTTTGCCCTGATTCCGCCAAGGTATTCACCCGGCGCATTTCCCAGAACGGAAAATAAATACCCGAAATTATCCTCTGTGGGGTCATCAAGGCCGGTGCTTGTCACCTTGTTCCTTTCGTACCAGTCCATGCTCATCGGGTCATAGCAATTATTTTTGCCGGATGGCACCACTCGGTTGCCCGAAGCATCATAGATATAACGCCGGTTGGTTAATGCTATCAGGCCGTTGGTCGTCACATAGAAGCTGTCGTAACGCAGCCCGTTGAAATAAAATCCGAAACCTATTGGTATAGGCCCGGCTATTGCGTTATCGGTGGAATCAATTTGCAAGGCCCTGTCATGGTCGAAGAAGTCAATTTCACCTCCGGATACTGCCGCTGTGTTGTGGAAGAAGCGATGGCCTTCATCGGGGTTATTGTCCCAATAATTTTGCGGTAATATCCGCGGGCCGGGCAGTATGCGGTGCCAGGTGGGAGACTCTGTATTGGTATCTACGATTGTCGCTGCAGGCCGCCAATAACCCGGGGCGATGTCTTCGCTGTCAACGAAATAATATCCGGTAGATATGGCCGGTTTGTCGGCAGGCTGCCCTATTTCACGGAAGCCCTGCGGATAACTCGAGCCTGACGGGCCGAAATTATCATCTTCATTAAGCTGGCTTTTCCTTTGAATATCCGATGCCGATTTGCTTTTTTCTGATAATGATTGCGGAACAAAGATAATAGCCGAGAATACGATTAATAGTATCAACGTTCTCATTCTGCACTTCGCCAATTAATTTCAAATATTTATCCAACCATTTATCTAACTATATCATTCTCTGCCCGGGCCGGTGTGGTTAATCTAATACGCTGTTTATCTTTTTATCCATTCATTTAATATTAAAGACACATCTAATCAGATTTCGTCTCAAAGAAAAGCAGAACTTTTTACTTTTCTTCCGCAATCATGTCTTATTCGGCCAAAGAAAGAATAAAATTTAATTACTATTAGGGACTTCTGAAAAATAGGGGAATTGTCATTGCCCTAATAAAACTAAAAACAAAACAGCGAGAATATAGTTATTTTGAACCCTTCGACTCCGCTAAGAGTGACTATTTTAGTGTCATAGTAAGCGGAGTCGAACTATAGACACGATCGGCCCGGTTCAGGATAAACTCCATGAAGAATCCAGTCTCATGCGGCTTATGGATTCTCCGCTCCACTACGCCACAGGTGGCTGCGCTCCATTCAGAATGACAAAAATGTCCGAAGTGTTCTATTAGGGAATGTCTCAGAAAGAAGTATTAAGAAAAGTCATAGAGAAATCGTACCGAGGATGGTTTTTGCGGACGCACCGGTCACCGGTGGCAGGTTGCCATGCAGGCCTCCGATTGACCTATAGGCCAAATAAGCAAAGGCCATTGCTTCTTTGGCACCGGGCGGAATTCCGAAATCAGCGGAAGTTAATATCGCTGCATTCGGTAATAATGATTTAAGTTGAATAATTAAATAGGAATTTTTCACTCCGCCGCCGGAAACAATCAATTTTGCTTTCCGGTCGGCATATTTCATAATATTTTCGGCAATTAAACTGGCGGTAAAATGGCTGAGTGTTGTTATTATATCCTTCGCTTCAATTCCTTTTTGCTTGCTAACAACCTCTCGGACTACACTTTTCAAATATTCGGCATTGAACATTTCCCGGCCGGTAGATTTCGGCGGTTTGCGATGAATGAATTCGTTCTGTTCTAACAATTCCAATAAACCATGGTTAATTTTGCCGGCTTTTGCGGTTTCACCATTTTCATCGTAGGGCTTATAATAATATTGCTGCATTGCAAGGTCAATCAATATGTTGCCGGGGCCGGTGTCGAAGGCGGCCACAGCAGATTCCTCGCATCCGGCCGGAAGAAAGGTAATATTTGCCATGCCGCCGATATTCAAAGCGATTACGTTTTCATCTTGTTCTAACAGGAATTCATAGTCAAATATTGGCACCAGCGGCGCCCCCTGGCCGCCAAGGGCTATGTCGGCAGAGCGGAAATCGCCAACAACCGGAATTCCCGATAGTTTGGCCAATGCGGAAACGCTGCCAAGCTGGAGTGTGGAGGCAATATTATAATTATCTATTTTCTTTTTATTTGGCTGGTGCCATACGGTTTGGCCGTGGATGCCTATTGCATCGATACCAGATAATTCGATATTAGCCTTGTGGCATAGAGAGCGTATCGAATCATTATAAATATGCGACAGTGCGAAATGAACTGCCGAAATGTCCGATAGCGTAAAATTATTATTGATTATTCTTAAGAGAATATCTTTGGTTTGCTTTGGGAATTCAATTGTATCGAAGCCGAGCAGTTCGAAAGTGTGCCTGCCGCTTTCGGATTGAGAAAATCTAACAATGGCCGCATCCACTCCGTCAAGCGAAGTGCCTGTCATCTGCCCAGCTACTATCCTCGGCCGGGACAGCCACTGTTTGTGGTTAATTAATTCCATAATTTCCCATAGTAAATCAGCAGTGTCCGGTTAAAATGAGATCTGTTCGTAATTTATACTCGAATACTATGTCTTGTTATCAGTTATATTGCCAACATATTGCCAATAACAAGAATCATAATTGTAGGGGCGGGTTCTAAACCTGCCCTAATAACCCGATAGCGTTTTGCGGGACGGTTTGGAACCGTCCCCTGCATTTCATTAACCGTCAATAGTATAACTGACGACAGGCGAATCACCTGAGCGCCTTCACGCCTTTCAGATGCGTATCGAAAGTTTCCTGCTGCGGGGTAGGCGACACGTCTTTGCCAAAATTAAACAAAGCGGGTTTGTATTTAACCTTAATCTTGTCCTGAATGGTCATAATAGCTTTGATAACGGCTTCGGGCCTGGGCTGGCAGCCGGCTACGTAAACATCCACAGGCAGGAACTTGTCTATGCCCTGCACAACGGAATAGCTCCTGAACATCCCGCCGGTGGAGGCACATACGCCCATGGAGATTACCCATTTGGGGTCGGGCATCTGGTCATATATTTTCCTGACGACCCATGCCATTTTGTAAGTAACGGTGCCGGCAACCAGCAGTATATCGGCCTGCCGCGGCGTCATCCGCATCACCTCGGAGCCGAAGCGTGAAACGTCGTGCCGGGAGGCGCCCATGGCCATCATCTCGATAGCGCAGCAGGAGATTCCCAACGGCATAGGCCACAGAGAATTCTTCTGCGCCCATTTAACTACCTCGGCAAAACTTGTGGTGAAGAATCCGTCTCTTTCCAGCGATTGCTCTAATCCCATTTCAATCCGCCTTTCTTAATTTCGTAATAAAGTCCTGCCAGTAATATTATAATAAATACCATCATCGAGATGAACGCTGTCAGGCCAAGCTGGCTCATCTGCACAGCCCACGGGTACATGAACACCACCTCGATGTCGAACACAATAAAGCTGACCGCCACCATATAGAATTTAATGGAGAATCTTTCGCGTGCCGTGCCGACCGGTTCCATGCCGCTTTCGTAGGTGGTTTTCTTGCCGGCTGTCGAGCGCCTTGCGCCAAGCCATTCCGACAGAATAAGGAATATCAACGCTACAACGAAGCCGAACACGACCATGAATATCAGGGGCAGGTATGATTCGAGTACTGTAATATTTTTTTCTAAAAGATAATTATTTGAGTATCTGTATAAACCAATGCCAAATTTATCTAACTTTTGATTAATAAACAAATGATTAATATGCAAGACGAATATCGATTTGAAAGGAAATCATCTCGCATTTTCTTTAACGGATTGATGTTAAATTAACAATTCCCCCTTCGAAGGGGGATTAAGGGGGATGACAATTTTCAATTCCCAATTTCTCAATAATCAATCATCGGCCAATAATATTTGACATTGTGGGCTGAGAATGGTATATTAGGGGGGTGAGGATTTAATGAAGATGTAGAAGGTACTATGAAAAAGACTGATATTAACAAATACAATTTTTTGAAAAAGAAGATTAACACAAGATTTGATAAATTATATCGATTTAAATATGAGCAAGAATTCAGTTTAGCTTTAAAGCAATTTTATAATTTTTTAGTCACTGATAATAATATCATAACAATTATTGATAGATTAAAGGAAATGCATCCTGAAATTAAATCAAAAACAAAAGAAGCATTTGAAAGTAGAGATAGATTTGTAACATCAATTATTGATTAAGAGATGGCAGCCTATGGTTTATATTTTTTGGAACTGATTAGCAATGAAAAGAACGATTCCAAAGCAACACAATATGGATTACATTATATCACAACAAATAAAATTATTGAACTTAATAAACAAGTAATAGATAACTGCATAGACCCTTTAAAAGTATTGTAAAGCCTCATATGGAATAAGACAAACCGGCTATTAATAAATTTATTATATTGTAGAAAATATTTTGGAGATATTATGGCTAGACAACCGCGCCTAACGGCAGAAAAAAAGGTTATGATTTTAAGGGAACACTTAGATA
>JAJRTW010000031.1 GCA_024278075.1 Bacteroidota bacterium
ATACCCAAAGCAGCCAAACTCATTTGCTTGCCGGACAATTAATTCCCATGTTCCGGATTTTGTCCAGTGAACGAATACGGAATCTTCGTTATTACTTCCGATAATTTCGCCGCCTTCGCTTAATGACCAATAAATACTGCCATTCGGGAGTTTGCGTATGGAATAGCTGCTTTCCCGCCCGAGGCAGAGGGTTTCTTCTCCGGTGATTGATGGGGTTGGCAATGGGTTGACTCGCAAAATAAACTTTTTGCTTGTTCCCGAACATCCGTCTTCGCTTGTAACTTGCACAAAATACTCTCCATCCTCATAGACAGTAATTGATTCGGTGGTATCGCCCGTGCTCCAAAGATAGGAGTAATATTTATTTTCCGTTGTCAATAAAACGCTGTCGCCCTGGCAGATTTCCTGATCACCGGCAGCAATCACCGGCAAAAGTGAATCACTTACGGTTACTTCCACCTCGGTATATCCATCGCAGCCGTTTGAGTCGGTAACTGTTACGCCATATATTCCGGTCTTATTAACCGTTATCTGTTCGGTGCTGTCGCCTGTAGTCCAGAGTATCGGGCTATAATAATTGTCTAATGATAATGTGACACTGCTGCTTTCGCAAAATTGCAACGGGCCGTCGGGGATTATCTCCGGCTCGGGCAACGGATTTACCGTTACCTGAACAGTATCCATCGTGGCACATCCGGCAATATTTGTTACTGTTACGATATATTCGGTGTCTTCGACAGGATTTGCAAACGGCTGCGGTATTGCCGGATCGCTCAGGCCGGTGGCCGGAGACCACGAATAAGTAAAGGGCTGGCCTAAACCTCTGGCCTTATTGCCAATTTGAATGCTGTCGGATAAGCATACGGATTGATCGGGTGCGTTTTTTAATGATGGATAAGTGTAAACATTTATTGTATCCGGGATAGATGTGCCTGAGCAGTCACTATCGGTTACATAAACCGAATAAATGTATTCGCCAAAATAATCAAATCGCGGCGGAGAGTAGGAGCTGCCGGTCTCGCCCGGTATATCTTTACCGTCTTTTTTCCATTGATAGCTTAGATAGTTGTCGTTTTCTACCGTAAATGTAACCGAATCCCCAACGCAAAGAATTTTGCCCGGCTTGATAGATATATCGATATTGTCAATAAAACATATTTTCACAACGAAGATTTCTTCATGCGAATTTTTTGGTTTTTCTACGTCAAAAGCACCTTCGGTAACAGGGAAGTCCCGGGATCTTGTAAGTCCGGTTACATAACCATATCCTTCGTTGTCTACTACAATTGAATAACCTTTGTCTTGACTACCACCACCAATCACAGTGTAATAAAGCAATGATGAGCCGCTTGCATTCAACTTGCTTACGAATATTTCATCTCCTCCATTTGCACTATTATCAAAAGCACCGCTGGTTGTGGAAACAGCACTTCCAGCACCTCCAATGCCTGTGCAATAAACATTCCCCATATCATCCACGTATATGCTATATGAATATGCCCTACCAATAAAAGCAGAATATTCCAGAGCGGTTCCGCTCGGGTTTAACTTGATTACAAAAAAACCCCCGGAAGCAAAGTATGCCCCATTCGTTTTTGGAAAGTCCGGGGAGCCTGTATTGCCTGTTATATATGCGCTGCCTTCGGCGTCCACTGCAATACTTCTGCTTCGGTCCTCATCCTCCCCCCCAATAAAAGTGGAATAAACAAGTGCCGAACCGGCTGCATTCAACTTGGTTATAAAAGCATCATTGTAACCACCATTATAATTCTCGCTAAATGCGCCATTAGTAGTGGGAAAGTCTGTGGCCCTGGTATAACCGGTTACATAAGCATTGCGGGCGCTGTCGATTGCAATGTCCATAATAGCACCAGTAAGATATGTAGAATATATTAAATCGGAACCATCGGCATTTAACTTGCAAACAAATGCTTCTTGTCCATCATAATCGCTGTCATACGAGCCGCTCGTTGTCGGGAAATCATCAGATAATGTAATTCCCCCCAAATAAGCATTGCCTGCACTATCAACGGATAAGCCACGCACAAAGTCTTTATCGGTTCCGCCAATAAAAGTAGAATAAATAAGTGCCGAGCCGGTTGAATTCAGCTTTGTTACAAAGCAGTCACTTCTTATGGAATATGTCCAGCCAATAGTTTCGTCAAAGGCGCCGCTTGTGGTTGGATAATCCCCGGAATCCGTACCGCCGGCTATGAATACATTCCCATACTCGTCAATGGATATGTCAAAGCCGCCATCATAATAATTTCCCCCGATCAGGGTTGAATAAATCAGCGAAGAGCCGTCCGGATTCAGCTTGCTGACAATAACGTCATATCCACCGTTAACACTTTCGTCATAAGCTCCCGGCGTTGTTGGATAACTAATGCCCAACATTCTTCCCGTAATATAAGCGTTGCCAAATTTATCTACGGCTATTGAACTTCCAGATTCTCGTGGAGTATCATCGCCAATGAAAGTGGCATAAACGAGCGGGTCGATTATTACCGGCAGATCTTTGTTGTGGGGGCCTAATTCGAAGCTGATACTGCCATCTTTGCCATGAATAAATCTACAGCTTATCTCAATATTTTTGTCCTTATGCGGCTGGTAGGCAAATATCCTATTGTGTTTCACCTCGCCCAGCGAGGTCTGCAATACAAGCTCGCCCGCCTCATTTATCGAAATTGAATCTTGCCCTTTAAAATCCATTCTTATTTGGGAAATATCGGCTCCCGGGTCGGTAATGAAATCATATCGAACCGAGCCGCCGTCAAAATAATATTTGGCGCCGATTCCTTCGTAAATATCCTCGACAATCACTTCCTCATACAAAGGAACAAAATTCGCCCATTTACTCTTATCGTTTCCGATGAAGAAATTGAAGTAAGCTTCTTGTTTTTTTAGGCCTTTATATTCGCCCGAACCGGCAGCTATTAAGTCCATCTTTACCACATGGCCTTTGATGCGTGAACTGTCCGTATTAATATCATAAGGTGATGCAATATCTTCGAGATTCTTATCGGTTTTGTCTGGTCGTTTCCGAATCTGATAATTCTCAATCCTGTAATAATCATAAACAACCCCATTATTTGTTATCCACACATTCACATTGCCGGCCTTAGCCATATACCGAACCTCTTCGGGCCACTGGCCTTTGTTTTCAATAAATGTTTTTGGGCCGTTTGCAAATATCTTTTGCTTTGCTGAGAATAATAATAGAAGTAAGGCTAATAATGTCAATATTGTTTTCATGGGGATCCCTTAGGTTAGTAGAAAATAGCCCCACCCCTAACCCTTCCGTATTAATATTGGAAAATTCTTAAGCCCCCTCAATTATAGGAAAGGCTAAGGTGTGGGTCAATATATTATTTCAACACACAAAATATGCGTATAACCTAAATTCCCAGAGTAAAACACGGAGAAGTGACTCCAATTTGTTATATTGCAATTAGTTAAACAAAGAATAACAACAAATAAAAAGTCACCTATCCGATGAAGAAAAATAAGAAAAAAAGAGCAAAGAGCATAG
>JAJRTW010000032.1 GCA_024278075.1 Bacteroidota bacterium
TAAAAAGGCTTAGTATATTCATCTCATTCCCAAATCGGAGATGCTGTGTGAAAATAAGAATAATTATTTTTAAATTCATCAATTGCTCATCAGGAAAACCCCCGGTTACTTCGTAACCACCCCCTTTGAAAAATGGGGTTATATTCTAATTTCAAGTCTCCCTTTTTCAAAGGGAGATTTAGAGGGTTTTCTGATTATTATTCCTGTATTGATACAACATCGAAGTTTTGGAATGAAATTATATGCTATGTCAACTGGTGAATAGCTACACTAGCGATATAATAACTGCCGCCATTTGTCAGTTGTAACAACTGACGGAACGTTTAATATTAATTTATTGTGAGATGCCGTACTAGTGTAGCTATTCGTAATAATACTTAGTATATTCACCTCATTCCCAAATATAGGATTTGGGAATATAATTTTCCCGCAAATCTCTGTTTTGCTATTAGGTTAGGAGGTGTAAATTGTGCGGTGGAACCTGACATTATGCCATCACAATAATTGGCTTTTTATTGAATAATTGGCTTTTTATTGAATAGCTATACTCAAGTGATAATATGAGCGAAATAAATTCAGCCAAAGTGTTGATATAAATAGTTTCCACATATTATTCGTAATTTTAATTAGATTACCCTCAAAAAGTATTAAATACTTATTGGTATTGTAATTACAATAGATATTCAACTATAAAAGTGCAAGGAAATAGATTTATTATGCTTTTATGCCTTGCATATTGTAGGACAACCCCCTGCTCGCCTGGCTCACTTCCCCCTTTTTTAAGGGGGAATAGCCAGTAGAATTCCCCCTTAAAAAAGGGGGATTAAGGGGGTTGTTATTTTCCTTAAATCATAATCATTAAAATCTTTTTCCTCGACTACTTTTTGAGGAAACCCTAATTACTATTGATTCGACTATTATGCAAACACTAATAAAAAACATAAGCTCGCTTGTAACTGTTGATGCCGAAGGCGGGAAATTTAAAACCGGCAGCGATATGCGGGATATTGGCGAAATCCGCGACGGGGCTATCCTTTTTGGCGAGAAGATAGAATGGGTTGGCACAACCGCCGAAGCCAAAGAGAAAATGGCCAATGGCAGTATTAATCCCGGCAATATAATCGAAGCCGCCGGCAAAACCGTATTGCCCGGCTTTGTTGATTCGCACACGCATATCGTTTTCGGAGGGAACCGCTCGCGCGAATTCGCACGCCGCCTGCGAGGGGCAACCTACCAGGAGATAGCCGCCGAGGGCGGGGGCATCCTTACATCGGTGAAAGGCACTCGAAACGCCTCGATTGACGAATTGGCCGAAACCGGCTATAAACTGGCCGTTAGCGCTGCAATGCACGGAACGACGGCAATGGAAGTCAAAAGCGGGTATGGCCTGACGCTTCAATCCGAGCTGAACCAGCTGCGGGCAATCAAAATCCTGCAAAAGGAACTGCCCATGCATTTCAGCTCCACTTTCCTCGGAGCACACGACATCCCTACGGAATTCAAGGACAACCGCGGGAAATATATAGATTTGATATGCAATGAAATGATTCCGGCAGTGGCCAAAGAGGGCATTGCAGAATACTGCGACGCATTTATCGACAAGGGGTATTATACACTGGAAGAAGGCCGGAAAATCCTACAAGCCGGGTTAGATAACGGTATGAAGCTTAAGGTGCATTGCGACGAGCTGGCCTCGTTCGGTTCATCGGAATTGGCGGCCGGCATGGGCGCCGTCTCGGCCGACCACCTGCTGTTTATTTCCGATAAAGGAACCGCCGCCCTTCGGGAAGCCGGAACGGTAGCAACACTTCTGCCCGGCACGGCTTATTTCATTCGAATGCCTTATGCTCCGGCGCGGAAGATTATCGACAGCGGAGTGATTACCGCACTTTCGACGGACTGCAATCCGGGCTCGAGTTTCACCGAGAACATGCAGCTCATCTTATCCTTGGCGGTAATTAACATGAACATGACAGCCGAGGAGGCGATAGTGGCCGCTACGCTGAACGGGGCGGCTGCGATTGAACAGTCGCACCGGATGGGCAGCCTGGAGCCGGGCAAGGATGCGAACCTGGCCATCGCCGATTGCCGGAGCTATACCGATATTTTCTATCATTTCGGCATAAATCATATCGAAGAGACATGGATTAATGGCGAGAGGTTTGTGTAGGGGCATTGCTTGTTAGCTCATTCCCAAATATCGATTTTGGAAATATGATTTTCCTCCTAAGAAGGGAAAGAGTTCTCTAAATGCCATAGTGACGTGTCAAGCATACTATGACGGTTCATTTAAGCTGTCATTCTGAACCCTTCGGCAGTCTATCCTGAGCCCTTCGGCTTCGCTCAGGATAAACTATGTCGAAGGACTCAGGATAAACTCCGTGAAGAATCCAGTATTCACAGGCTATTTGGATGTATCAAAATGGATTCCGGATTCCCGATAGCGGGATTACTTCCCAATACGGGAATTCGCTGGGCTCAACAAGTCCGGAATGACATATTACAGTTGACACGACAATAGTATGATTTGTTATATCTTTTCGATTGCTTAATTAGGGTTTCCTCAAAAAGTAGTCAGGAAAAAGATATTCATGCTTCTGCTTTAAGGAGAATAACAACCCCCTTAATCCCCCTTTTTTAAGGGGGAATTTAATTGGCTATTCCCCCTTAAAAAAGGGGGAAGTGAGCAA
>JAJRTW010000033.1 GCA_024278075.1 Bacteroidota bacterium
ATTTCTATGCTCTTTGCTCTTTTTTTCTTATTTTTCTTCATCGGATAGGTGACTTTTTATTTGTTGTTATTCTTTGTTTAACTAATTGCAATATAACAAATTGGAGTCACTTCTCCGTATTTTACTCTGGGAATTTAGGTAATAATCTAAAATTCAATGTTGAAATATTATCAGAAGCACACGATATAATAAGTAGCACTGATTATTTAATTGAAGATTATATATTTCCTCTTGAGGAATTTATAAAATATTTGAATACTGGAAATATGCCTTTAGGTGGAACACATTTTAAAGTTGAACTAGTGAGTTGTCAAATATCAAATGTCAAGGAAGCAAAAATGAATAAGAAAATAAATAGAGAATTTTATTAAATGTTTTCCTTATTATCTTAATCCCCCCCCACCACCACACACAAACACAAAAACCACGCATATTCCGTTCTTATTAACTAAAATTCCCATACTTTTCTTATCTTTGAAATTATCCATTCAGCAAAGGCATAGAATATGAAAGTAGCGGTTATCGGTTGCGGGTATTGGGGCAAACATCTGCTCAGGAATTTCTATACTTCGGACAAATGGGAACTCGCCTGTGCCTGCGATTCCAACGCCGGGCAGCTTGAAGCGCCGGAGAAATCCTACCCGGGCGTCCGTTGCACCACAAACGCCGCAGATATTTTCGCCGATCCGTCGGTGGATGCCGTTGCAATCGCCACACCCGTTGATTCCCATTTCGACCTGGCAAAGGCCGCCATCGAAGCCGGCAAGCATACCTGGGTGGAAAAACCGCTGACGAGCAGTTCGGCACAGGCCAATGAATTATTGGCACTTGCCAAAAAGCATAACGTCCTGCTGCATGTTGACCATACCTATATCTACACCCCTGCCGTCAGGAAGATTAAGCAAATAATCGAGGCGGGCGAACTGGGCGATATTTTGTATTTCGATTCGGTGCGGGTGAACCTCGGCTTGTTCCAGCACGACGTAAATGTGATCTGGGATTTGGCCCCGCACGATATATCTATTCTGGAGTACTGCACCGGCAAGAAGCCCGTAAGTGTTAATGCCACCGGCAGCTCGATTGTTAAGTACAGCGACCGCAATTTGGAGAACATTGCATATATGACAGTCAATTTCGAGGACAATTCGATTGGCCATTTCCATGTAAATTGGCTTTCGCCGGTTAAGATTCGCCGGATAATCATAGGCGGCAGCCGGAAGATGCTTGTATTTAACGACATGGAGCCGATGGAAAAAATTAAAATTTACGATAGCGGCGTGAGTATTAACTCGCGGGAAGATGTTTACGAAACTTTAGTGCGTTACCGCACTGGTGATATGTTCTCTCCGGCAATAGATAACAAAGAGGCATTGGCCGAGGAGTGCAATCATTTCTTCGATTCGATTGCAGTCAATAAGCCGACGATAACCAGCGGGCAGTCGGGCCTGTATGTGGTGAAAATTCTCGAGGCAGCCGGCAAGTCGTTGAAGAATAATGGGGTGCCTGTTACGATTGACAATTAAATTCCCACTTAGAAGGGGGATAAAGGGGGATGACCGGATCCGTAATGAAATAGGTTGATATTAATAAAAGGATCAATCATTAACAAATAATCTTAATAATATACAATGAACTTCTTAAAATTAATACCTATATATTTATTTTCGCTAATTTTGAGTGCGCATTTCGTTAGGGCCGGCAATATGATATTTGCCCTTCTGTGCCTGATTATTCCATTTATTCTGCTGATACCCAGGAAATGGGCTGCAAGGCTTATTCAGGCCTATCTGGTGCTGGGAGCTTTGGAGTGGATAATCACATTGATGCTGTTAATCGGCCAGCGGCAATCAATCGGGCGCGACTGGACAGTATCTGCCATTATTTTGGGTTCGGTTGCGGCGCTCACATTTGCATCGGCCTTTATTTTTCAGGCGAAGTCGTTACAAGAAAGATATAAGTTAGGAAAGCAGGAACCCGCAGATAGCGGGGAGGAATCTGATAGAGAGGCGGAAGAATAGCGTTAGGTAAAAAAATTTGAGAGGGAAGATCAAGGACATTATTGATACTGATTTTTTACAAATTCTTCTGCGGACTCATTCCATGAAATCATTCTACTCTTAACTTCGTCTGATAATTCTGAACAATGTTCTACTACACGAATTCTGTCAAATATTATCCCTGCATCACTTGAATGATGAATCCAATTTGATTTCAAAATAGTATCTGCAAGGAAGAAGAACTTAATTGGTTTATGAATAGGGCTTTTATTAAACCAGCGATTGCAAAACGATACTGGTTGTAATTGGGTTATAGACGATTCCCAATTTGTTCCGGTTTTACATTGAGCGAACCCAATAATTTGTCCACCTCTTTCATCTTTAAATGGCTTCCAAGCAACAACGTCAAGTTTGTCATCTTTTAATTGATTGAAATTGCTGTATGTGCTTTGTTGGCAGCCGAATCCTTCATTGAGGCTTTTCGTCAAATGATCAATTTTCTCTTTGAATCTTCCTGAATTCTTATTCGAAGTTCCAAAAATATAAGTTGATGCATCTTTGCCAAAATAACTTTTCAACGATACTGATGAAATTTCTTCAAATAATAATGTTCCATCTATCCCTTTTTGGGTCTTATCTTTTTTCATGTTTAGGCGTGTGGCAAACAAAAGGAATTTATAAGTCTCATGCTTGATATTGCCTTTTCGTATATCAAGCTCGAGTACGTTTTGATTGTATTTTAACTCAAAAGGATAAGCGTCTCCACAATACTTTTTTCTTAGTAGTAGTTCATTAAAAGCTTCATCTAATAATAAATTTGATTTATCTTCATCATCTTCTCTTTCGTCAATAAAATCATCTCCTAAAAGACCTAATGATGACAACAAATCTTGTCTCGAGACTGATGTTTTATTGATTAATGCTTCAATTTCTATGAAGTCTGCTATTTCGTTTGATTTACTATTTACATTAGGGGTCTCTGGTATTTTAAACATTCTCGTCCGCCTCTGTTAGCCTTTCTCTATCCTTCCTCTTAAAGTGCTTCCTATCCATCTCAGAATAAATATCCTCGGCTAATTTAACAATAGTTCCTGTCATTCTTAGCAATTCCTCCGATCCATCATACCCTTCAGTTAGGTGCTTACGAGCATTCCTCAATTCTTCTTTTGCTATTAGAAGAGCTTTTTCAAGCAATTCAGTTTGAGGTATGGTTGCTTCAAAGGCTATTGTTAGGTTCCTATACTCCTTTAGCAGTCCAATAGCTTCTTTATTTTGTAATATTTCACCCAGATTCTTTACATCAGGATTTTGAGAACTAATGACTGATTGTTCATCATTTTTCCTGCTGCCATAAATCCAATTGAGAATCAGTTTTAAATTGACGATATTATCTTTTGGTACAGGGTTGTCAACTTCTGCTTCAAGAGGTTTTAAATTTAAGAATTTCCTATATTCGGTTCTTTGAATCGCTGTGTAGATATGTGAAAAATAAAACCTGTTAGCATCAATATCTTCACGATCAAATACCCCTTCAGCTTCTCCCTGCTCAACAACCATTAATCCATAATAGAGTTTTCTTACAGTATTATGAGTATCACCTATTTGCTTTGAAATCTCATTAAGATTGGTTCCAAAATTATTCTTAACATTAGCAATATATTTTGCCTTCGCATAGCTGCCCCATTTTGCCGATCCCTTAACGTGCTTAAAACCAAGAAATTTCCATGACTCCTCTCTTGTTTGATAAAAAACCGGTATGCTGTTCAGTGTATCAAGTTTATCTTGCTCAATCTCTGGAATGTCTTTAATTTCATTTTTATATTTTTCTCTATTTAAAAGGACCTTAATAGCAGCAAGGCGTCTGTTCCCTTCGATTACAATATTTGTGCCGCCCTCCTTTAGTACTATCAGTGGATCATTGATAAAATATCCACTTGCAGCTATGGACATAGCAATTTCTTTTGCATCCAAGGCTTTCCAGAGAAGTATTACTAATTCATCTTCTGTTTTATTCTTCAAGTCGTATTCAACAAGTCTCGGATTCTTTCTATCGAAAGAAAGCTCCAAAGGATTAATTGTTTCGATATTCATGTTCCACCGAAATGATATTGTTAATAATTTTTGGCAGTGAAATGTTTTTTGAATTAATTAATAATTCGTATCCTTCCTTTTTTTGTTGTAAGCTATAATTTAATTTATAGTTAATAATGTTCTGTCCATCATATAAATCTTCAATTTCCTTTGCTAAATCATACGTAAGTAACCAATTCAGATATGATTGATTATTTAAATAGTTAGCCAAATCTTTATGATCCTTATCTGAGTAATAATTCAAATAAAGTTTATTGCCATTTTTATAATAAGGAGGATCAAGATAGACAAATACTTTTTTTCGACCAGTGCCTCGTGGAAGATATTTCTTAAGAAAATGTAATGCATCGAGGTTCGATAAAGTAATGCGGTTATTAAATGTTGCTATTCTTTCAATTCTTCGAACTAATTCAGATCTATTAAATCTGGCATCTATTTTCCAATTTCCTGTTTGCTTCAGTCCACCAATTGGCCCTGCATTTAATATTCCGGAACGGTTACAACGATTTAAATAGAAAGTGGCAAATCCAAGATCAAAAATATTTTCCACTTCATTTTTTTTCAATAATAGTGCTTTCTGACTATGCCATTCACTGATATTTATTCCAATATTTATTATCCTGTCAATAAACTCTTCGGTATGGTGAAGTATAGAGTACCAAAACGCATAAACAGCCTTGTCAGCATCATTAATGAAAGCATTTTCAACAGTACCTTTATTCAACAATCCCAATGCAACTGCTGCTCCACCAGAGTAAGGTTCATAGTAATTGAAAGTCTCAAAATTATTGTAATAAATCACAGTTTTTATTAAATCTAATAATGCACCTTTCCCACCGGGATATCGCAATGGACTTAATATGTTTTTTTTCGTTCTCATTTTTTGCAATTTAATAAATAATAGTTAATTATGCATGTGGAAATACTTCGCAAAGCTCTTAATTTCTAATCTAACACTTCTATTACATAATCTCATCAATTTTTCGTAGATTTGATTTCGATAATAAAAACGAAACAAAGAATAAAATTTACGGAGTTATTCATGTACGACATAGTCAAACAAGCCGACCCGGAACTTCATGATTCCCTGATGAAGGAATATAACAGGCAGATTGAGAAAATCGAATTAATTGCCAGCGAGAACTTTACATCGCCGGCGGTTATGGAGGCCCAGGGGTCGGTGCTGACCAATAAATATGCCGAGGGCTATCCGGGCAAGAGATATTATGGCGGCTGCGAATGGGTGGACGTTGCCGAAGACCTCGCCCGAGACCGTGCAAAGAAGCTTTTCGGCGCCGAATATGTGAACGTCCAGCCGCACAGCGGAAGCAGCGCTAATATTGCTGTTTACTTCTCTTTTATTAAACATGGCGATACGGTTATGGGACTATCGCTGGCTCATGGCGGACACCTGACCCACGGCTCGCCAGTAAATTTCTCCGGTAAATTCTTCAACTTCATCCCCTACGAACTCGACCGCGAAACCGGCAGGATAGATTATGACATGGTCGCCGGCCTAGCCAAGAAGCATAAGCCAAAGCTGATAACTGTTGGCGCTTCGGCCTATCCGCGGGATATTGATTTCAAGAAGTTCCGAGAAATTGCCGATTCGGCCGGAGCATTCCTGTTTGCCGATATAGCTCATCCCGCCGGCCTGATAGCTAAGGGGCACCTGCAAGACCCTCTGCCCTACTGCGATGTTGTTGCCAGCACCACGCACAAAACTCTTCGCGGCCCGCGCGGCGGTATGATTATGATTGGCAAGGATTATCTGAATCCGTTTGGTGTGGTGGCACCGAAATCCGGCAGGGTCAAGAATATGAGCGAGCTGATTGATTCGATGGTGATGCCCGGAATGCAGGGCGGCCCGTTGATGCACGTTATTGCCGCAAAGGCTGTGGCGTTCGGCGAATGCCTGACCGATGAGTTCGACAGGTATGTTATTCAGGTGGTGAAGAATGCTAAAGCTATGGCCAAAAGCCTCGTGGAGAAAGATTATAACCTGGTTAGCGGCGGCACGGATAACCATCTGATGCTGATTGACCTCTGCAATAAAAACATGACGGGCAAGCAGGCGGAAATTGCACTCGATGCCTCGGGCATAACTTGCAATAAAAACACGGTGCCGGACGAAAAGAAATCACCGCTTGTTACCTCTGGCATTCGGCTTGGCACGGCGGCCATGACCACCCGCGGAATGAAAGATGATGATATGGTCATAATCGCCGATATGATTGATAAAGTGCTGCGGAATGAAGGCAATGAGGATGTTTATGAGCAGGTCAGAGGTGAAATCAGGGAGTTAACTTCGGGATTCCCGCTGCACCGCAAGATGGATTAGCCCGAAATGTTCGGGTTAAAGCAATGGCAGCCAAAGGCGAATCGATGAAGTAACTCTCATTGAAAGAGGTAATCGAAATGCTTTGCTATAGTCCCAATCTTTTCGTAAAATCAGCAATAGTCCTTTCAAGGCCTTCACTTCGGCTGATACGGGGCTGCCATTTCAATAATGCCTTAGCCTTTGTAATATCCGGCTGGCGCACTTTCGGGTCGTCCGCCGGCAGGTCTTTAAATATAATTTCACTTTCCGATCCGATAATATCGATAATCTCTTTGGCCAGTTCAAGCATTGTAAGCTCGCCCGGGTTGCCAATATTCACCGGGCTGACTTCATCGGACATCAGCAGGCGGCAGATGCCGTCTAAAAGATCGTCCACGTAGCAGACCGAGCGCGTCTGGCTGCCATCGCCAAACACCGTAACAGGCTCGTTCTTTAATGCCTGCGAAATAAATGCAGGGATAGCCCTACCGTCATTTACCCTCATCCGCGGCCCATAGGTGTTGAATATCCGGACGATTCGAGTCTCCACTCCGTGATAGCGGTGATAGGCCATTGTAATTGCCTCGGCAAATCTTTTCGCTTCGTCGTAAACCCCGCGAAAGCCAACAGGATTAACATTGCCCCAGTATTCTTCGGCCTGAGGATGAACAAGAGGGTCGCCATAAACTTCGCTTGTGCTTGCCAGAAGAAAGCGTGCGTTCTTGGCTTTTGCCAACCCGAGAGCCTTGTGCGAGCCAAGCGAGCCAACCTTGAGCGTCTGGATTGGCAATTTCAAATAATCTATCGGCGAAGCCGGCGATGCGAAATGAAGGATATAGTCCAGATCGCCTTCTATATAGTTATAATTGGTTACATCGTGGTGGATGAAATGAAAATTTTTATTGCCCATCAGGTGAGCGATATTGTCCGGCGAACCGGTTATGAAATTGTCCATGCAATAAACTTCGTCGCCATCGGCAATGAACCGCTCGCAAAGGTGCGAACCCAAAAACCCTGCCCCGCCTGTTATTAATACTCTTGCCATTTGCTGCCTGCTGTATTATTTTTTAAAAGTACTCGATACCAACACTACGGACATTTCTTATAATGACTTGAAAAATAAAGCACTTACGAAATGTCACCCTGAGTCCTTCGACTTCGCTCAGGATAAACTGCCGAAGGACTCAGGGTGACTATTTTAGTGTCATAGTGAGCGGAGTAGAACTATAGACACGATCGGCCTGGCTCAGGATAAACTGCCGAAGGACTCAGGGTGACTATTTTAGTGTCATAGTGAGTGGAGTCGAACTATAGACACGATCGGCCTGGCTCAGGATAAACTGCCGAAGGACTCAGGGTGACTATTTTAGTGTCATAGTGAGCGGAGTAGAACTATAGACACGATCGGCCTGGCTCAGGATAAACTCCGCGAAGAATCTATAACTCTATACATTTTATGTGTTTATAGATTCTTC
>JAJRTW010000034.1 GCA_024278075.1 Bacteroidota bacterium
AGCGCAAGCGAGATAGTGGCCGGCGCACTTCAGGATCACGACCGAGCTATCGTCCTGGGAAAAACTTCGTTCGGTAAGGGCCTTGTTCAATCACTCTTTGATTTGCCCTACAGAAGCAAACTTAAAATGACTACCGCACGGTATTATACGCCATCGGGAAGATGTATCCAGAAGGTTGACTTCGAGAAAAAAATTAAATCTACATCTTTGAGGCCCGATATTGATACGGCAATATTCTATACCGACAACGGACGTAAAGTTATAGAATATAATGGAATCACACCCGATTCGATTATTAAGGAACCGGATTATCCCGAATTGATAAAAGATTTCGGAAAAGAAAATATGCTGTTCAATTTTGCAACCGCCTACTCGGCTAAAATCGATTCCCTGCCCGAAGACTTTACTTATTCCGATAAACTGATTGAGCAATTCAAACAATATCTGAAAGATAAGAATTATCATTTCAATTCAATATCGAATAAAATATTAAACGAAATCAAAGAAATTGCCCAAAAAGATGATTATTCCAAACGAACTAAACGGGAAATAACCGAACTCGATAGCTTAATCAGACTGGAATATGATACTGATGTTGACAAATATTCCGAATCCATTGGCAAAATATTGGAAAAAGAAATTGTTAAACGGTTTTACCCGGAAGGTCAACTGATTCAAAGGAATCTGGCTGACGATAAAGTGATCGAATCTACCATAAAACTGTTTTCACCGGAGAAATATAATAAAATATTAGCTATCCATCCGGGACTGGAAAACAATGATGATAATTGAAAATATTAAAACAAATTCTTCGTCAACCAACTTCTGATTAAAAGCAGTAAGTGATTAATCTTATAGTATTATGTGAATCTAAGTAATTTTATAATAAAACCGGATTATTATGAGAATAACTAAACAATATACAAACCGTGAAAGTCAGTCTCTCGACAAATATCTTCAGGAAATAGGCCGCGTTGAACTGCTGCATCCCGAGGACGAAATCGATTTGGCGAAATCTATTAAACGGGGGGGCTATAATGGCACACAGTCGCTCGAAAGACTGGTAAAGGCGAACCTTAGATTTGTTGTGTCGGTCTCGAAACAGTACCAAAACCAAGGCCTTACGCTTGGCGACCTGATTAACGAAGGAAACCTCGGCCTGATTAAAGCGGCAAAGAGATTCGACGAAACAAGGGGCTTCAAATTTATTTCTTATGCAGTCTGGTGGATTCGGCAGTCCATTCTGCAGGCTCTTGCAGAGCAGTCGAGAATTGTTCGGTTGCCGCTGAATCGTGTCGGGGCGCTCAATAAAATTGGCAAGAAGTTCAGCGAATTGGAACAGGAGTTCGAACGCGAGCCAACCGCCGCCGAATTGGCCGAACAGCTGAATATGACCATATCGGAAATCGCCGAAACAATAAAGATTTCCGGCAGGCATTTATCGGTGGATGCCCCGTTTGTGCAGGGCGAGGACAACCGGCTATTGGATGTGTTGCCGAATGAACAGCAGCCGCCGCCGGATTCGGAACTGATTCGCGAATCGCTTAAAGTCGAGGTGCAGCAAGTGCTTACCACGCTCTCGCAACGTGAAGCCGAGGTCATCAGACTCTATTTCGGCCTCGACGGCCATTGCCTGACGCTGGAGGAAATTGGCGAGAAGTTCAATCTTACCCGCGAGCGGGTGCGGCAGATTAAGGAAAAGGCCATTCGCCGGCTCCGGCATGCCTCGAGGTCTAAGACGCTGAGGTCGTACTTAGGTTAACTCATCGATTTCGTATTGCCACGCATTATTAGTCCATTTATATTCTCAATTCATATTAATTTTACCTAACGGCCCGAATATTTCGGGCTTTTCTTTGCCCGGATGCTTTCTATCGATTTATTAATATGAATAATATTTGCACGGACGGCGATAATAAATCCATATATTTTGCCCACAAAAGCTCAACTGGCGATGGAAAAAGCTCAACTGGCGATGGAAAAAGCTCAACTGGCGATGGAAAAAGCTCAACTGGCGATGGCAAAAGCTCAACTGGCGATGACAAAAGCTCAACTGGCGATGACAAAAGCTCAACTGGCGATGGAAAAAGTTCAACTAAACCGATAGTTAATGATTCCCCGCCCTTAGTTGTGGGTAAATCAAGCTTAGTTGTGGAAATATCAATATTAGTTATGGAAATATCATGATTAGTTGTGGAAATATCATGATTAGTTATGGGTAAATCAATATTAGCTGTGCGAAAATTAAGATTAGTTGTGGAAATATCATGATTGGCTGCGAAAAAATCAAGATTAATTACGGAATTCTTTCACACAGTTTCTATAAATTAAATCAGTAGTATGCGGTTAAAAATGAGAGACGTTCCTAATATATGATTGAATCCTATGTACCGTCATTCCGAATGAAGTGAGGAATCCAGTGTATATAAAATATTTATCAGTAATAAGATGGATTCTTCGCTATGCTCTGAATGACTCCATTTAATAATTAATTCGTTAATCTCAAAAGCGAATCCAGAACGGCTTAATATAGATTGATATGCAGCAATAATCGATAATTTAAACTTATTCAATGATTTTTAACCGGAAACTACTGAAATGTAAATCCTAAATAAATTATCCTCAAAAAGTATCAATCATTTGCAATTCATGTAGTTACAAAGAATGTTTGCCACAAAAGTGCAAGGAAATTAAATTATTATGCTCTTTAATCTTGCATCAAGAATGACAACCCCCTGCTCGCTTCGCTCACTTCCCCCTTTTTTAAGGGGGAAGCTGTTCTAATTCCCCCTTAAAAAAGGGGGATTAAGGGGGTTGTTACATCTCTTATTACTTTTTATACGCTAATTATTTTTTCTCCGACTACTTTTTGAGCAAGCTCTAAATAATGATGTAAACCTAAAAATTATTCTTATATTATTTGCAATTCAGAGTATAAATACGACGGAAGAGATAATGGAAAACACCAAAACTAATCATGATTCGCCGGCCATCGATGCGCCAAAGCCGCCACGCCGCCGGCCACAGTGGTTGAAAGTAAAAGCTCCGGGCGGTGAGGCATATTCAAATCTAAAAAATATGATGCGCTCGAAAAAACTGCATACCGTGTGCGAAGAAGCGCATTGCCCGAATATCGGCGAATGCTGGCACTCCGGTACTGCAACTTTTCTGATCCTCGGCGATACCTGCTCGCGCTCATGTTCGTTTTGTGCCATCAAGACCGGTCGCCCGGTGGCGCTCAATTTAGATGAACCAATCGAGGTGGCGGAATCAATATCGGCAATGAATATTAAACATGCCGTTATCACCTCTGTCAATCGCGACGAACTGCCAGATCAGGGGGCAGAGATCTGGGCAAGAACTATAGTTGAATCAAAAAGATTGAATCCGAATGTTAAAATTGAAGTATTGATACCGGATTTCAAGGGCGATTTGGAAATATTGCAGATTGTTCTCGATGCGGCACCGGATGTTCTGAATCATAATGTGGAGACTGTACCGAGGCTATACCGGGCAATTCGTCCGCAGGCCAAATATGAACAATCGCTGAAGGTATTGGAATATTCAAAAAACCAGGGTATGCTTACTAAAACCGGTATGATGGTTGGAATTGGCGAAGAATTCGATGAGGTGATTGAGGTTATGGTTGATTTGCGGCGGATCGATGTTGATGTGATAACAATCGGGCAGTATTTGCGGCCATCGGCCAAACATGCACCGGTAGATAGATATGTGCATCCCGATGAATTCGCCGAATACACCCGAATCGGACTCGAACTTGGCTTTGCTCATGTGGAATCGGCGCCATTGGTCCGAAGTTCCTACCATGCCGAGCGGCATATTTGAGCCGAAACCGGATTTCGGCACTACTTCGGGGAAATCCCAAGCCACACAATAAACAACTCCATGCGAAATATTCGGCTTGGCAAAACAGGTATGTTTTTCGTATCTTGCCATATCGATCTATCTCTTGACGATTATATTCAATCATTTGACGATTATATTCAATCTCTTGATAATTATATTCAATCTCCTGACGATTATATTCAATCATTTTACAATTATATAATGAAAAGAAAAAAAATCCCTCTGCATACTCAAATCCTTTTAGCACTTATTCTTGGTGCGGCCTTTGGAGCTTTCTTCAATGTCGATTCTAATAAACTTAATTTCATCCTGCAAATAAATGGTGAAGAACAATCCATAGTTGTTGGAAATTGGGATTCGCTTGTGGTGTCAAATAAAGCCGAAAATGTATCGCAGGTATTCTATGGCAATGATCAGATTCAGATAGTGAATTATTTTAAGCGGATTCCGGCATCTGATTTGCGAGCAATTGAAGTGGTTGTTCATAAAGGCTCGAAGTCGCAGGCGATTGGCAATATTTCAACGGTTGAGAAAATCGGCACAATGGCAACTGCTATAAGGCCGGTCGGCACTTTGTTTATCCGATTGCTGAGTTTCATTGCGATTCCTCTTGTTATTGCGTCGTTAATCGTCGGAGCGGCAAGCATTAAAGACATAAAGAAACTTGGCAGAATCGGTATGAAAACATTTGCAATCTATATGGCCACAACTGCAATTGCAATTACTATCGGACTGACTCTGGCAAATGTAATTGCGCCCGGCAATCGGGTTTCGGATGAAGTTAAGAACAGATTGATGGGAACATTCCGGCAGGAAAGCAAGGAAAATATTGTTAAAGACATGGAAATTGACATTACGGACTTCTTTGTCAATATTGTACCGATGAATCCAATCGATGCAATGGGTAAAGGCAATATGCTGCAGATTGTTTTCTTTGCAGTATTCTTCGGTGTTACGCTGACTTTCATCAGAAAGAAGCATTCCAAGCCCATCATCCGATTCTTCAGGGGCGTTAGCGAAACAATGATTAAAATGGTGGATGTAATAATGAAAATAGCACCATACGGAGTTTTCGCTTTGATTGCCGCTACCATAGCTGATTTCGGATTTGACATCCTTTCCACATTGATTTGGTATATGTTTGCGGTTGTTTTGGGTTTAATTCTTCAAACTTCACTCGTTTATTCTTTCTTAGTTAAATTCTTTGGTAAAACAAATCCTATTAAATTCTTTAAATCAATGAGAAATGCACAGGCGATTGCATTCAGCACAAGTTCCAGCGCCGCGACGCTGCCGGTAACGATGGAATGTGTGGAGCAGAATATCGGAGTGCCGAAGCAGATATCAGGATTCGTATTGCCGCTTGGCGCAACTATCAATATGGACGGAACGGCTCTTTACCAAGGGGTGGCCGCAGTGTTTATTGCCCAGGTTTATGGTTTCGACCTGGGAATTGCCGAGCAGTTGACAATAGTGCTGACGGCAGTGCTGGCGTCGATTGGTACGGCTCCGGTGCCGGGTGTGGGTATTATAATGCTTGTGATGATTCTGCAGGCAATTCACGTTCCGCCGGAAGGAATTGCTCTGATTTTGGGTGTGGACAGGGTGCTGGATATGCTGAGGACTGTTACGAATGTAACCGGTGATGCTGCCGTGGCGGTGGCCGTGGCGGAAGGGGAGAGGTAATGAGTAATTTTCACATTGATTTACCTATGTTTAAATTAGAATCTTCAGATAATCCAAAAGGAATGGAAAAGGGTTTATTAGTAAATTATACATCGGAACATGATGTCTCGCCACATTCATTAGAAAACAGAATTTATGAAGGCGAGTCTACTAAATTAACTCATTCAAATACACAATTTACGGCTCTTGCGACACAGTTTACGGCTCTTCCTGA
>JAJRTW010000035.1 GCA_024278075.1 Bacteroidota bacterium
AGGACTCAGGGTGACTATTTTAGTGTCATAGTGAGCGGAGTCGAACTATAGACACGATCGGCATGGCTCAGGATAAACTATGTCGAAGGACTCAGGGTGACTATTTTAGTGTCATAGTGAGCGGAGTCGAACTATAGACACGATCGGCATGGCTCAGGATAAACTATGTCGAAGAATCTATAAGTCTATAGTGATTATTTTTGATTTTTTCGATAATTCCATACAATATCCACACGCTGTAAATTGTCATATATTAGTAAAATCGTTCTAATATTGGAAATGAGGTTTATGATGAGAAATAGATATGAGGGCACATTGAGCAAAAGTGCGATAAATAGCAGGACAATGAGTGATAGTGCGATTATTGAGGCACAAAAGGCCTTCCTGTCCAAAGTTTACGCCTGGATGCTGTCGGGTTTGCTGATAACCGGCTTTACGGCTATGTTCGCCCTGGAGTGGGGAGTTGTCCAATCCATTATGGCTTCGCCTTTGGCTTTTGTACTTATCATTGCCCAGTTCGGGCTTGTGATAGCGCTATCGGGCTGGATTGAGAAAATGTCGGTGCAGACAGCGGCTTTATCATTTTTGTTCTATTCATTCCTGACTGGGCTGACTTTTTCACTAATTTTCCTGATGTATACATCGGAGTCAATCTATAATACTTTTTTTGTTACCGCAGGTGCTTTTGGCGCCCTAAGCCTATATGGATTCACCACAAAGAAAAGCCTGTCGGGCATGGGCAGTTTCCTGTTCATGGGATTGTTCGGGATAATATTTGCGAGCATTGCCAATATGTTCATAGCCAGTTCGGCGCTGAATTTCACGATAACAATTATTGGCGTTCTCGTCTTTTCGGGTTTGACCGCTTATGATACTCAGCGGATTAAGGAAATGTACCGGCTGCAGGAGCAGGGCGATGATGTTGCCACCAAAGGTGCTATAATGGGGGCTTTGCGGCTCTATCTCGATTTTATTAATTTATTCTTGATGCTGCTTCGGCTGTTGGGTGGCAGCAGGAATTAATCCGGGCACTGTTTTTTCGAACAATATCTATTCGAACAATATCTATTCGAACAATATCTATTCGAACAATATTAATTAGGGTTTCCTCAAAAAGTAGTCGAGGAAAAAGATTTTAATGATTATGATTTAAGGAGAATAACAACCCCCTTAATCCCCCTTTATTAAGGGGGAATTCTACTGGCTACTCCCCTTTAAAAAAGGTGGAAGTGAGCCAGGCGAGCAGTGGGGTAGTCCTACAATATGCAAGGCATAAAAGCATAATAAATCTATTTCCTTGCACTTTTATAGTTGAATATCTTTTATAACTACAATAAAAAAATAAACAGTTAGTACTTTTAGAGGTTAACGTGTCTATGGCAGGACTATCACCATTATTTGCAATTGAGGCCGAGAAGCTGCTCGAAGAAGGAAAAATTCCCGAGGCAATTGATTTATGCAAGCAGGGAATTGAAGAGTATCCGGGCTATGCATCTGCTTTTGGTACTCTTGCCAAGGCGTATAAATTAATTGGCAGCCAGGAAGAGCTTGATAATACGATTCGGGGAGCCATGGGACGATTCCCGCTTATCAGGACTGTTAAGAATATTAATATCAATATTGCAGCGCTCGAAACATTGCCCGAAAGAATTGAAGCTATGGAAGTGGCTGTAGAAGAAGTTGTTGAAGTAGAAGAAGTTGTTGAAGTAGAAGAAGTTGAAAATGAGGGAACAACCGAAGAGATAGCCGCCGCCGCCGAAGGGATATTAGATTCGGAGGAAGAATTTGTGGCCGGCGATACTATAACGACTGAAGTGCCGGAATTTGATGCATCTGAAGTAATAAAAACCGAAGAAGTAGTTAATACCGAAAAAGCAGTTAATACCGAAAAAGCAGTTAATACCGAAAAAGCAGTTAATACCGAAAAAGCAGTTAATACCGAAAAAGCAATTAATACCGAAAAAGCTGCAATCGACGGAACAGCAGAAAAGCCAGCCGGTGCTGCGGGTGAAACAAAAACTGTTGAAAAGCCATTTGAAATGCCCGGCGAAGGCAATATCGGCAATCTTATTGGCCATCCCGAATCCGGCCGGCCTGTGGAATTAAAATCAACCGACCTGCGGTTAATCCCCGGGCTGGACTTCGCAGAGGATGAGCCGAGCCTGAAACCTGTTTTGGCAGTGCCGGGCGAACATGGGATAAATGGCACCGGTATTCCCGAAATATCATCATTCAGCCCAACTGAAACTACCCAAGATAATGATTCGGAGCCGGAAAGCGCCGCCGGGGATTTCGAAGCTGAGCTTCTGGCAGCAATGAAAAAAGATACCGAATTAAGCGAAATGACCGAACAAATTTCCGAACTAACCAGCGCAGATGCACTCACGGGTGGCAACGATATTAATAAAGAAAATGATATTGAAGAAAAAAATATTGAAGAAAATGATGATAGGGAGAATATTATTGAAGAAAATGATATTGAAGAAAAAAATGATGAAGATGAGGAGGGAGATGCTCCAGCCGAATCTGATTTAACTTCCGAGACGTTAGCCGGCATACTCGAAGACCAGGGAGCGTACAAAGAAGCCCTCGAGGCATACGAATCACTGCTCGTTACCAAGCCCGAAAGGTCTGATTATTACCAGCAAAAAATTATCGAATTAAAATCCAGGCCCGGGATGAAGTAATTTGATATTCATTCTTCTTCCCGCCGCAAAACCCGCTGCTATTCACCCACTTTCTACTGGAAACGAACTCGCAGTCGGCTGCAAACTCATTTATCCGGCATTCTGACAGACAGCACGGGGCAAACGGCCTTCCGAAGGACTTTTTCCGTAGTGCTGCCAAACAGCAGATGCTGGAAACCGCTGCGTCCGTGGGTAGAAATGCAGATTAGGTCGATATTCTCTTTGCGCGAATAATCAATTATCTGGTCCGACGGCTTGCCGAACAATATCTTAGCTTCGAAGTTTACTCCCTCATTCCGTAGAGTTCCCTTAATATTATCAAGCCTTCTGTGGGCGTTTGCTTCAATCTCTTTTTCGATGTCAACGGTGCTTACTTGCGGATAGCCCAGGTCGGCAGGCAATATAGCCGGCTGAATTACATGGACTATATGAAGCTCGGCTTCCAGCGATTTTGCGAACTCCAGGGAATATTTCAAAGCAATTTCAAAACATTCGGAAAAGTCCGTCGGGACTAATATCTTGTTGAATGAAAACATGATAAATCTATGATTGTGGTTAAAAACTTAAAGTAATATCACCCTTCAAAATAAGCGTGTCATTTTCGCGTATAACGATTTCATAAGTAGAGTCGATCCGGACAATATTGCCGTTGCCCAATGTATCCCAAATCGTCTCCGTCGTATCATAAGCGCTTATCCTTTGGTCGTATATATTGGTGTAAAGAATTGACCATGCTTTATGCTGTGACGGGTCGTATGCAAATGACAGCATGGAATTATTTCTGGTACTTCCGGAATATGTTATGGTATCGAACTTCGATTCGGAGCTTCGGATTAACTTAAACTGCGCCCAGCGGCCATCGGCCTGAGAACCGGTTATGGCCACCGGCTGGCCGTTTGCATCAAGCGAGTCCATGTTGATGACTATCCTTTCAACCCTAAGGCCCGCCAAATTCGGCTTGTCTATCGAATTATTCTGCAATACTATTTCCATCCAATACACCGGCGGATTGGAAGCAGTATCCATCTTTATATCGGAACTTACTACGGTGAATTCTTTGGTTGTGCCGTTTTCTTCAATCGCCACTTCAATACCGACGGGTTTTATCTTTATAGCATCAACCGGTATTTTCTTGCGAGGCGTTTCGACATCAATGGGACGGGTGCAGGAAAAAAAAACCGGTATCAGGATAACTAATACCGGCAAGATGATTCTTAATATTTTCATTTTAATCTAAAAGTGTAATGACATTCCAAAGTTAATTCCACTTCTATCTGACGAATTGAATTCATTTTGATTTTGATACCATAAACGAGCTGATTCAAAACCAAGCCGTAAGCCAAGTTTAGCGCCGTAAAAAGCCCGGGGGGTTATGTATTGCAAACCAATTATTCCCCGGCCTAACGGGCCTAATTCGGAACCGCCGGCCGATACCTGAATAAATGGTTGTATGTCATATAATTTCAAATCTGCATTTTCATAGCTTGCTACTATGGCTCCCCAGAAAATCAAAGGGTTTTGCTCAACATTATAAAGGATACCGCAGTCTTCGGATTGGAAGCTCTGAGCAAATGATTCTTGCCCGACTTCTATGCCCAATTTCCAATCTCCGTCTCCGGCAAGGAAACCGATGCTAATGTTCTCGAAAGCAGAAAATTGAGAGTCGAAGCTGGAGGGCAAATCCGAACCGGGGCCGGTTGACCTCGCATTGTTGAACCTGGCCATCAGCCTATAACCTTTTGCTCGGTAGGGCAAAAAGCTGCCGCCAAATTCGCTTGGGGAAGTACTAATGCTTTGCGGGGCATATATTCTTTGTCCGCTCGAAGCCGGGCTGTACATCGATGCTTTAACGCCCGGGCCGGCAAACGAGGAATTGTTTATGTTGTTGATACTCGCCAAATCAGAATTAAGATTATCTGAATTAACATTATCAGTACTTATATAAGAATTAAACGCAATATTATCAGGCTCAAATGCCGTGGTGCTTGCTTTGCTCTCCATGGCTGCTACGCCGCCCGCAGAACCTGAATTATTGACACCGCCCGCAACAGGGGTGGAATTGTTTAGCATATTAATGTTTATCATATTATTTGAGGATGCAATATCTGCATCGGCCGGATTAGTGGCGCCTGACTTAGTGCTGTTTTCTATTGATAAATCTTCATAGGACGAAACGACCGGAATATTTTTCGAAGCCATATTGGCCTTGGTGCCTTCCTGATTAATCATGTTATTGACAACAACAGTGGTTATCAGAGATGCTACGACCGCCGACAAAACCGGCAGCCATGCCCTGGACACGAAAGCCTGGAATTTCGAAACAGTCTGAACGGCCACAGGAGCTATACCGCCCGGATAAGTATAACCCAAATAATCGAAAACCCCCCTGTGGGCAGCAGCCGGTGGCGTAAACGATTCGGTATCAGTTTGAACGGCATCTCTTATCGAAAGCAGATCCCGCATTTCGGACTGCAAGCCTTCGTTTTGCGAAAGCTGGCCAAACAAGTGCGGCTCCATCGATGCCGGAAGCTCGCCGTCCACGTAGAGGTTCAGCAGCTCCGAGGGTGTATTATTGTATAATTCTTTCATAATAGCAAGTATAAAATTAAATTAATATTTATTTTTCTGATATAATTTATTGATATAATTTTTCTGATATAATTTATTGATATAAATAATGTTCTAATATTTAGATAATTCTTCGAGATAGGGCTGCAATATTTCCCTGATTTTTTGCTTCGACCTGAAAATTCTTACTTTAACCGTCGAAAGCGGAACACCGGTAACATCAGCAATATCGGCGTAGGAAAGCCCGTCATATTCTCTCAGGATGAACATTTCCTTATATTCATCCGGCAGAAGGTCTAATGAAGTCTTGATGAGTTTAAGCAATTCTTCTTTGTCGCTCGGTTCGTCATAATTCGTCATCATGTAGTCTTCGAACGTAACAGTGCTTTTTTCCCTTCTTTTGGAATTCACGCATAGATTCCGTGCGATTTTCAGCAGTAAGGCAGACATATTAGTCATATCCCTGTCCTGCGAAGCACACTGATGGAAGCGGATGAACGTTTCCTGGAAAATGTCCTGAGCCTCGACTTCGTTGCCCAGGAACCTCAGGCAGTATGCGTATACCCTCGGTGAATATCTTCCGTACAGCTCGCTGAACGCAAGCTCGGCTGTCCGGCCATCTTCATTAATGCAGTCGAACAGTTCCTGATCGCTATATTCCGCCAAAGATTTTCCCATTACAATATCTATAACACCATTATTCAATATTTGTTACAAGGATTGGTCTATTTATCGGGTTCTAATATATTATTAGAGACTTCTGAATAATAGACATATTGTTATATACGTCCCAAAGTGCGGGGCAATTGAATAGTCAGAATACTATTTATTTATCTCCGAGACCCGCGACAAAAGCCTGGATGCCATTTTAAATGCCTTTTCATCATTGCGTATGGCTGCCGATAACAACCTGTATTTTTCGGTTTTGGAGCCTTCTCCGGAACCGGTAGCCAATAGTTCCATGGTCTTTAGAATATCGGGGACTGCCTTCGAATACGTCCCGAGTGTTCTAACGAGTTTGTCGAGGTCCAATTCTTTGCCAATGTCATCATTCGATGATGATTTTTCGTTGATAACCGCTATCAGTTTTTCAAGTGTTTGAGATAATGCAGCTTTATTTATCAGAGGGCTCAGGTTCTTATTAATAAACCTATCGAATTCAAGCGACCTCTTTTTCCAATCCCATTTAACAGATAAGTGTTTTATTCTAACCGGCGGAATTTGGTTTTTGCGTGCAATTGAATCGAGCTTTCTTCCACGTCCTGAGTCCCTGAATTCGGCAAAAAGCATAAAAGAGGAGATTGGTTCATTCTTTTGTCTATCCCATTTTTTCATATTTGTCCCGGCTTTTGATAATTTTTCAATAACAAATACTAAATTTGATGTGAAATTTCTCCAAAATAAACTATTTACTTGCTTTTGCACTTTAAATATTTTAAACTGGTTTTTATTAATATGTTAAATCATAAGTGTCCGGTTAAAATGCAGTGAATAATTAGTAATCACAGTTATAGCCATCATTAAGCCCTATATTGTGTTAATATGAATGCATTTTTGAATAAAACGAAAATTGTTGTTAAAGCATGTCATACCGGACTTGATCCGGTATCCATCTTAAATTTAGCAAATAGTCTATGAATACTGGATTCCTGCTGAAGTTTATCCTGAACCCTTCGACTGAGTTTATCCTGAGCGAAGTCGAAGGACTCAGGATAAACTGCCGAAGGGCGGGAATGACACGTGACAGTTATTAAGGGTATATTCAGCAAGGCTCTTATTTTTCCGGACAGTACTGATGTTAAATTTCATAAAATAAAGACTTAGCTCTTTCGATATGATTAACTGGCATAACATTTGATAATTATAACTATCGATAATCAGATACTGAAGATTATTGGAAACTGATCGAAAATATTGAAATTTACTAATCTAAACGCAGGATATTTATGGATTTTACGAATGATTATACCATAATTGGTATAGACGGAGGAGGAACGCACACCAGGGGGATACTTTACAGAGAAGGCAAAATAAAGGCAAAATCAACATCGGGGACAACACGCATTGGCGCCGTTGGGGTTGGGGAGTCCTGCGAAAGGACATTAAATGTAATAATTGACCTATGCAATCAGGCCGAGATAGATTCGAATGAACTCGATGCGGTTGTTGTAGGATTGGCCGGAGTATGGCTTGATGAGGAAAAGAAGCGGTCGGCCGCCCTGCTCAAGACTTTGGGGCGCAGCTACGACGTAAGGTTCGATGACCTGATTGTTACAAGTGATGCCGAATTGGCTATCGAAGGTGCTTTCGACGGCGGCAACGGGGCTATAGTAATTGTCGGCACGGGGTCGATAGCTTTGGCCAGGGTCGACAAAGGCGAGCTGCACCGTTGCGGGGGCTGGGGCATAGAGATTGACGACGAAGGCAGTGGCGCATGGATTGGCCGGGAAGGCCTAACGGCAATCGTACGCGCCATCGACGGCAGGGGAAAGAAAACCGCTCTGGTTGATATAGTCGAGGAGTTAATTCCATCTATCGATATGAGCAAACCAAGAACCATAGTGAAGGCCTACAGCGAACGCGCCTTCCAATACCACATGCTGACGCCGACTATTATGAAATGTGCCGAGGATGGCGATGCGGTTTCGCTCGAAATTATTAACAGGGCTGCTATGCACTTAGGCGAACTCCCGCTGGCACTTCAGGAAAATTTCTCAGCTAAAACTGTTCCGGTTGCCCTTCTTGGCGGCATAATTGATGCCAATACATTACTATCCCAATTACTACAAAAGAATATTAAGGAGAACAAGAAGCTTAAATTAGTGGCCCCCAAAGGGACGGCTCTCGACGGGGCGTTGTCGATTGGGGCCAAGCTAATTGAGATAGGCCAATAATATAGCTATTCAATATAAGCTTGTTGTGTTAATGAACTCAGGCTCCCACCTAATGACGTGTCAGGCATACTTTGACGGAAGCGATCAAGAAGTCAGCACTTTGTCAGTCATGGTGAGTCCTTCGACTCCGCTCAGGATAAACTTGTCGAACCATGATAACACTTCGACTCCGCTCAGTGTGTCTCGATATGCTAAAAAGCCATAGATACTGGATTCTTCGCTCCACTTGGTTACGCTCTGAATGACACTTTTCACATAGCCTATTTCGCCATAATGACTATTAAAATCAAATTATTTAGAAGTCTCTAAAAGTGACCGGACAGGAAGCAACCAATTTGTGATAATCGTTTGTGATAGCCGCACTAATCACCGATGATTTTCATTGAACAATTTCAGCCTTGCCTCGAGGTCGGCGAACTGGCTGCGGTGGAAAAATGAAACGCACGCCCTTACGCCTTCGGTTCTTTCGCTGCCGGTGGTCGATAGGGCAATTGCACTAATGCCATAATAAAGCAATTCGGCAACAAGCTCTTCGCCGGTATAGCCCGGGTAGGAGACAGTGAAGTAAAAACCATCGGCTATCGGGCTGCCGTCGTCCATATCATAGACAATATCAAACCCGTTTTCTAAAAATACCCTCTTGGCAAATTTCGCCCTTTCTCCATATTCTTTCACATATTCAACAAAATTGAATTCGCCATCGCTGGCGGCTTTCAAAATTGCAGCAAGTCCGTATTGTGTGGAATGGGCGTTGCCGACTGTGGTTGTATAGATGGCGCCGAAAACAAGTGCAGTCACGAAATTCGCCGAAGGGTAGTATTGCTTTAGCCCTTCAAAATCCGAAGCTGCCAATTTATCCGATATTCCAACCATGCCGATTCGCTGTCCGGCATAGCTGAACGCCTTCGAACTTGAGATTATGATTATGTAGTTATCCGTATAATTCGAAACGGTCGGCTGGAATGGAGGCTGGCCCGGAACCGAGTAGTCCTTGCGGAAATCCATTGCAAAATAGGCCAGGTCCTCGACGATAACAACATCATATTTCGTGGCAAGTTCGCCGATAATCCGTAATTCTTCGTCGGTAAAGCAAATCCATGTCGGGTTATTAGGATTGGAGAACAGGGCAGCCGATATATTCCCCTGCCTGAAGTAAGATTCCAGCTTTTCCCTTAGCTTAGGGCCACGATGATTATAAATATCGAAATTCACCTGCTTCAGTCCGATCATTGTCACTTACTGCTTATGAACCGGAAAACCCGGGTCGATAAACAGAACTGTATCCTTGGCCCGGTCTCTTCTTCCTGCCACTGCGAAAGCAAGGAAGCTGCCGTTCATCGAACCGGCCGAGGGCAGGCAATTCTCAGATGAAATATCTATGTTCAGGAAAAGTTTGATGAACCTGGAAATTTCCTTTTTCAGCACTGGGATGCCGTCCACGGGTGGGTATATCCTGGCCACACCATCATCGAGAGCTTTCTTTTCGGCTTCTATGGCAATTCGGTCGGGTTCGAGCCCGGGGATACCCATCTCCATGCGTATATATTTTTTCTCAGTTGCTGCTTCCACTTTGTCAATTAATCTCCTTATTTGGCGTATTGATGCCTTGCCGATGTTCTCAATCCCGCTTTCAAGGATATGCCGGTCTACGATATGTCTTTCGATTAGTGTTTGTTTCATTATTATTAACATGCATTATTTATATAAAATCGATAAATATCTTAATAAACTGGCAGCTTAGGCCAGCTGGTGATTATGATTGCTCAATGATAAGACTAATAAAATTACTCACTGTCGGCCTGAAGCCAAAATATCCGGTTAAGATACGGATGTATGATACGAAGCTCTTGAATAAAAGTCCCGCAATAAGCGGGTTAATCTATCCAATTCGCTATATCGCAAATGTCCAATGTTTGAGAATCATAAATTTACAGATTTTATAGAATAAACGAAAGCCAAAAAGAAAACTCGGCAATATTTTTTTTTCGCAATATATTTTTTTCGAAGATGAATTAATAATATTTTGGTGTATTGTCTTAGGTTGAATTATTTATTATATTTTTGTATTGTATCAAATAGTACCTCGTGTTTATCCGGACAGATTTAGCCTATCATTGTTATAGGGTCAGTGCCGACGTTATAGGGTCAGTGCCGACAGAATTAATAATAAAGGTATCTGGAATTGAAAATATGTAAATTAATAATATATGTCTTTCTGATTTTGTCATCATCGCATCTTATTGCACAATCGCCATATACGTTGTCATGGGGCAAGGATGGGGCAATATTTGGCATTAGCACTATTCTGCTTGGCTGGGGCATTTATGAGGACGGCAGACTTGCCCCGCTGGCCATTGATGAAATAAACGAACTTGTGCCGTCGCAGGTTAATTCCTTCGACCGCCGGGCAACTGCCAGCTGGCAGCCTGATTATTCCGCCGCAAGCGATGTGATTGTAATAACAAGCCTAATCCTGCCGGGGGCGATCTTGCTCGATGAAGCGATATACAAGGATGCTTTGGCGGTTTTCGCCCTATATTCGGAAACTCTGATACTGACAAATGCTTTAGTTCTGATAGCTAAGGGGCGGGCATCGCGGCTGCGTCCGTATGCCTATAACGGTGATGTTGATCTTGCCAAAAAGCAGCAGGCAGAAACCAGGAAGTCGTTCTTTTCCGGCCATGCGGCGGTAGCTTTCGCTTCATCAATATTTGCCGCAACTGTTTATGATGATTATTTCCCCGGTTCGAAATGGAGTAAATATATATGGGCGGGTGCGATTACGAGTTCGGCGGCAGTTGCTTACCTGCGGGTTGCCGCCGGAAAGCACTTCCTGTCAGATGTAATTGCGGGTGCGGCCGCAGGCTCTTTGGTTGGGTACTTGATTCCATACATCCACAAAAATAACAGCAGCCTTTCGCTCTATCCTTCTTATAGCGGCAATGGAACGTATGTATCATTGAGATATGAGTTTTAGAGAAGTGATTATTTTATGACTTGAGATTGTTCTTGGCCTGGAGCATCATTTCATTATTTGCGTAAGATAACACAATAATAAGCCAAATATGATCACATACGAATCGGCATTACTCGAATATTTCCTGATAGCTTCGAAGCCAAACAAAAAAAGTCCCGCAATAAGCGGGTTAATACACTTCGGCTATTTTACTTCTTCTACCCTTCGAACTTCCGGCACAGAGCGAAGAATGAATTTCTCTATGCCAGCCCTGAGTGTCATTCTCGACATAGGGCATGCCTTGCAGTTACCAAGAAATCTTACTTCAACTACTCTTGTGCTCTCTTCGAATCGAACAAACTCCACATCGCCGTCATCTTCCCGAAGATAAGGCCTTATCTCTTCAAGGACTTTCTCTATCCTATTGCTTATGTCTTTATCAATGCTCAATTTAATATAATAACGATAAAAATCAGAAAAAAATCAGATTGAAATTACAGGTGCCGAAGATTCTGCCTTATTATAGTTAATCTCACGAACTCTGCCGGCAATATTCGAAGCAAGCGATGTCAATATTTTCCCCTGAACGCTTTCGGCATGATTCAAAACAAATGGCACTCCATTGTCATTGCCATCTCTCATTTCCAAGTTCAAGGGCACTTCGGCAAGCAACGGCACATTCGATTCATCCGCAATTCTCTTCCCGCCGCCTTCGCCAAAAATATAATACTTACGGCCGGGCATATCCGGCGGTGAAAAATAGCTCATATTCTCAACAATTCCAAGAATATCCACATTAACCTTGCGAAACATCGAAATGCTGCGCCGGACATCAACAACGGATATTTCCTGCGGTGTGGTGACTATGACAGCGCCGGTTAGTGGTATTTTCTGGGTTAAAGTAAGCTGTATGTCGCCGGTGCCGGGCGGCAGGTCGAATATCAAATAATCAAGATCGCCCCATTCCAATTGCTCGAACAACATCGAAAAATATCCTGCCAGCATCGGGCCCCGAACAATCGCCGCTTCTTCCTGCCGCATAACAAACCCCATGGATGCCACTTTTATTCCATATTTTTTCACAGGCACTGCAATCGTATTCCCATCCGGAGTCTGCACGGCTTCCAATTTCGCATCCTTAAGCCCGAACATAGTCGGCTGGCTTGGGCCGTATACGTCACCGTCAAGTATCCCAACGGAAGCACCGGACAAGGACAATGCGGCAGCTATGTTCGAAGATATGGACGACTTGCCGACTCCGCCTTTGCCGGATGCAACCGCAATGATATTCTTAACGGTTGGCAATATCTTTCTCTCTGCTGGCTCTTGCAGTTTTCCGCTAACCAAAATTCTAAGCTCGCGCCCTTTGGCAATTGCCTTAAGCGAATCGGAGCATTCTGAAATTATCTTGTCCCGAACATAGTGAACGGGTTGAGGAAGACTCAGTTTGAGCTCAATAAAATCATCCTCAATTTTTATCGAGTCAATTGCATTCAAATCTGCCAGGGATTTCCCCGGGCCGGGATCAATAACTTTGCCAATGGCCGAACTAACATCTATCTGTGAAATTCTCATTATAATAACCTTAATTTTTCGAATCTATGTATTAACAACACTTCGGATATTTTTGTTGTAATGACTTGATAAATAAAGCACTTACGAAATGTCATTCTGATCCCTTCGGCAGTCTATCCTGAGTCCTTCGACTTCGCTCAGGATAAACTCAGTCGAAGGACTCAGAGTGACTATTTTAGTGTCATAGTGAGCGGAGTCGAACTATAGACACGATCGGCCTGGCTCAGGATAAACTCCGCGAAGAATCTATAACTCTATACATTTTTTGTGTTTATAGATTCTTCACTACGCTCCGCCACAAGTGGCCCGGCTCCATTTAGAATGACAATAATGTCCGATCTGTTGTATAAACCAATATGACTTTAACGTTATTTTAATATATTAATTGTTCGGAATATTAATTGTTCGGAATACTAATCGTTCGGAGGCTTAATTGCTCCGGCAGATGTAACCAAATGCTTCAAGAATGTGTCTTTATTATTACCGGCGTTAGGCTATATACAGTCCTTTTCACCTTATACGATTGGTTATTATTATCTAAATTAAAGTGCTAAAAAGATTGGTTATTATTATCTATTATTAAAGAGCTAAATAAATATAATACGAAAATAAATTTGTAAGAATTTCAAAAGGCTCGTACATTTGTGCTTAGACTTAAATCGAAATAGTAGAATGGCTTTTTTTATATTCATATTTTGGAGGGCTTCATGAAAAGATATATACTTTTTTTGATTGCTTTATTGATTTCAATTAATTCTGTTAGAGCAGAAATTCCACAGGACGACATTAAGTTTACCCGGAGCATCGAGAACAGCGTGAAATATGTGCCAGCCGACGCTCCGTTTGAATTCGAGGGCAAAAAATCAGGGCCTGAAACCCAGGCAATTAGCTCAATGATAATCGCACGGTTCCCGAATCTATTCTATAGCCACTTAAGCACTATCACACCAATTGTATACGACCCTATTTCCAAAATTACTTACGTAACCGGCATGGATGTTGGCCAAAACCGATACATAATGCAAGTGATTTACTCAACAAATCAAGGAACAACCTGGCTAAGAAGAACAGTATTTGATATAGAAGAAACCGGCGCGTTCTGGCCTTCAATAGCAGTTACTAATTATACCGGTTCTTCGAACTTCAACGAAATTCCATTTTTTATTTCCGGAGTTTGGGGGCCGCTTGAAGATGGGTCGTTCAGATTTAGCGGAGCCGCCACCGTAGACTTTAAAAATGGAGAAGCCACACCGAATTTTATGTTTGGCCCTAATGATAATAATCCTCAAGACGGCTTTCGGTGGGACCAACTTAAGCTGACCTCATTGATGGTTGACGGAGACGGACTTGTGTTTAGCGGTTCTATGTTAAGAGTGTTTAATGAGTCGAATCAATATGGCACTTACGGTTTTTACGTTTGGCATGTGAATGAGGGCAAATTCTTTACATCAAAGGTCTCGAGTGAGTGGAGCCCGAGTGAATTTAAGTCTGCCGGTGCGACAAATTCAAGTTGGAACGGGAAAATCGAAACAGGAGCGGACGAAAACGGCTGGCTTTATGGCGCTGTCAACAACATGTTTACAGATAATAATCCCATCCCTGATGACCGTAACAGGAATCCGGGCGTTGCCAAATCTGTTGATTATGGCGATTCCTGGGATAATTTCAATCAATTCCCATATACTCTTATAAACACTTATGCAACCGAGAATGGCGGAACTATGGGCTATGTTGTAGACCCCTATGCTATGGACGCTTTTGTAGTTACCGCTCCGGATGAATATAGTTATTTCTTCAGAATGATAGTATCGGATGGAACTAATGCTACCGGCCATATAGTAGAGAGTTATTATAAAGACGGGACATGGGGGATAAGAAAAGTCGGTAATTTCGGAGGCACTCCTCCTGTTCTTCCTACAATATTAATTCGATCCAGGGATTTTCAAGGTTTATATAGGGTGGCTGTTAATCCTATCGGAAATGAGCTGCAGGTTGCAAAAACAGCCGACGGAACAAGTTTGTTGGTAAAATGGGTTGATGCATTGAAAGAAAAATCTATCAATCCACCCGTTACAGTAACACAAATGGTCAATAGCACAGAAGAACAGACTACTATGGATGCTGTTTATTTATCCGATGTTATCATAGCCCACCGGGGTATTGATGAGACTTCGTGGTCTGAACCGATAAATAAATCGGACGGTGACGATTATAATTATTACGGAACCTGGATACCAGATATCATTCCAAGTTTGAATGAAATACCAATGATATTCCACAGAAGTCAGGAAAATCCGGATCCGACTACTTATCCCGCAACTGTCAATTTGACGCCCGATATGATTAAAATTGTTACCGACATCCCTTCTTTTGTTAACTTCACCACTTTAAGTGTAAATGTTAATAATGTAAGGGCCGAAGATAAATATAATTTCCGGCTGAACGATATCTATCCGAACCCGGCGAATGGTTCTGCGCAGATTTCGTTTGTTCTTGATGCCGACGCCCAAATTAAAATCGAGCTCTATAATTCTTTAGGCCAGATTGTTGATGTTATATTGGATAGTTTTCAACCCGCCGGCCCGCATGTATTCCCACTTAATACTTCTAAGTATATTTCCGGCTCATATTACTTTACTTTAACCGTTGGAACTCAACAAATTACAAAGATGTTGAATATAATAAAATAATGCCGGAGAAAGAGTTATAATTGGTATAGCCAATAGCTAACATCATCTAAATTAAAGCGGGGATATTATATCCTCGCTTTTTTTTGCGCACCACCCCTAAGTCAATAACCGTTTGGTGCAAGCCCCCGTGCCCTGAACATGTTGATTGCGGATTGGTATAAGCCTTGCGGCTTTGCGCCCGCCCGCACTGCGATGGCAGTATGTCAATTAGGGTTTCCTCAAAAAGTAGTCGGAGCAAAAGATTTTAGAGCTTATGCTTTAAGGAGAATAACAACCCCCAAAATCCTCCTTTTTTAAGAGGGAATTTGATCAACTATTCCCCCTTAAAAAAGCAGGGTTGTCCTACAATCTGCAAGGCATAAAAGCATAATAAATCTATTTCCTTGCACTTTTATAGTTGAATAGTTTTTGTAACTACAATATCAATAAATATTTAATACTTTCTGAGGGTAATATAATTACTCGATGCAAAGTATTTTGAAGCGACGAATAAAGATTAAAGATTAAAGATTAAGAATTCACCCTTTCTTCCTTTGGCGGAAGGCCTTTCAAAACATTAACCACAAACTCAACAGAACCCCGCAAATTCTCGGCCGGCCCGGAATTATCAATAACGAAATCGGCGTGGCTTTTCTTGATACCCAGCGATATTTGCCTGTCCATGCGTCTCTTCACCTGCTCAATGGCCATCCCCCTTTCCACGGCTCGTTCAATGCAAGCCTTTTCAGGTGCATCAACAACAACTACGTAGTCAAAACCGTCCTGAAGCCCGGCCTCGAAAATCAATGCACTCTCGATGAATATCATCTTTTCGCCATTCATAGCGTATTGCTGCGATTGGGCTATCATATCGTCTATCACGTAAGGGTGGACAATATTATTAAGTTTTTCGAGGGCTACCTCGTGGTGAGGCAATCCACCGAAGACGGTATCGGCCAGGAATTTGCGATTAAGCCCGCCATCTGAAGTATATACATCCGCCCCGAACTCATTTATTAATTTGGTGCGAAGCTGCTCATTTTCGATCATTAGTTCTTTTGCCCTGTCGTCGGTTTTGATTACGGTATGCCCCAAGCCGGTGATGATGTCGGCAACTGTGGATTTTCCGCTTCCGATGCCACCGGTGATTCCTATAACAATTGAACTGTATTCCATATTACCCTTTTATTATGATTATTCTAAATTATTCATTTATATATACTTATATTTATCATCCCTGCCTGTTAAAGGCGGGATTAGGTGTGGTTAATATACAGGATTAATCAACGAATACCTGATATGGTCTTGCCATTGTCCTTCGATCTGTGCATATTTTCTTGCAATTCCCTCTTCCGTAAAGCCAAGTTTCTCCAAAACACGAACAGACGGAATATTCGATTCCAACACATTCGCCTCAATCCGGCGGAGCTCCAGCTCCAAAAATATATAGCTGATTACCTGATTGAGAGCTTCGGTGGCATACCCTTTCCCACTGAAATTCCGGCCGATTTTATAGCCAAGCACGCACGACATTGCATTTCCGAACAATATATTGCCAATTGATATATCGCCCACAATCCTTTCATACAGCAGGTCGTTGCGGCCAAAAATATATAGCCTTGCCAAACGCTGCTCGGCCATTTGGTCGAATTCACTCCATGACCTCTCGAATTGATATTTCTCTGTGAAGAACTCATCCGGAAGGCTTGGCATCGATTTTTCGAAATGTTTTCGATTGCCCTTGTAGTATTCCGCAATGATATTTGCACAAGTCGGGTCGAGGGTTTTCAGGGTTAATCTCTCGGTTTTCAGGACAATATCTCTCGCTGGGTTAATTTTCATATTAAAAAATAATAAATTTATTTTTGTAATTCCAGAATTAATTAATAATTTTGTGATTCTATTTTAAGTGCGGCCCTATCGACTAACGGTTAGGTCACCAGCCTTTCACGCTGGCAGTAGGGGTTCGAATCCCCTTAGGGTCACTTGGCAGCAATCGCATAAACTTATATAAATCATTTGTTTATGCGATTGTTTTGCATATTGGCTTTTGTTCCGTCTTAATCAATAATTCCGGTTTGGAAATTGATTAATCCGGAATTTTATATTTATTAATCTATTATAGAATAATGATAAAAAGAAATATATTCATAGGAACGAAGATTGTTGCAATCATTCATTTGATAATTCTTGTGTCGTGCTCCGGCATGGGGGGGATGACGAACGTGGCCGCCGGATTCTTCGGCGCTGTCAAAAAGAACGATTATCATACAGCTTACGGCCTTACATCTTATGATTTTCAAATGAGCATATCACCCGAGGATTTCAGGAAATTTCTTAAAAAGGCAAATCTTTATGATATTAAAGATGCTGCTTGGACTTCAAGCGAAGTTGATAACGGGGTCGGGACCCTTGACGGAATAATTACTTCGGCCGGCGGCAAGGAGATGAAAGTCCGGATGATGTTTCTTAAAGAAGGCGAGAATCTCAGAATATTGTCGATAACAAGAGAATCATCCGGGAATGTCGAAAGCGCCGGCAAGCTGGCAATGCCGGGCATAGATAAAATCGAAGCTATAATCCGGCAGGCTTTCTATGATTTTGCCATGGCGGTGAACAAAGCGGATTTTAACGATTTCCACAGCAATATTTCTCAGGCCTGGCAACAGCAAACAACCGCCCCGGCGATACAGGATATCTTCGCTGAGTTCATCCGAAAAAGGATTGACTTAACCGTGGTTGAAGACGCCGAACTTGTGCATAGCCAAAGCCCTTATCTGTCCGGTGAAGGTGTGCTTAAATCGGAAGGGAAGTTTCTTGCCCAGCCCTGGGATGTAAATTTTAAACTGTCTTTTGTTTATGAATTCCCCGATTGGAAATTATTCAGCATAAGCGTTGATTTAAGGTGAGCGTGCCTTCAGGCCACTAAATCATCTCATAAATTATTCCGCTATAGTGAATTCCTTCAACAACTTTTTCCTGAAAACAAATACCTGGCCGGTTGGAGATATTCGATATAATATTGATTTAATCAGGCCAAATCCGGGTGAAAAGAAATCTATCCTGTACGGGTCGTATAAGGTTTCGCCGCTTTCACCGCTAACGGTATCCGAATACTTAAGGCACCTGAACCGCCCGGCAGGCACATCAACAATTTCGTCAGACGAAAGCACCTTCCTTGTTGTCCGAAGGCTGTCGATAATTTCATCGTAGGAGAATGGAACAACGTAATTATCGCCAATGGCCGAAGGGAACTTCCTGTCCGGGAATGCTGTATCGAATGTTTCCACCGGCCACCGCTCCAGGCCAAAAGCAGAATTGCGGATATAGTGCTTATGCATTCGGTTGGCTGTTCTATTTTCGATGAACCAATTATTATTATCGATCACAATTTCGCCGGTGATTGTAATAGTATCAAAACTATCCGCTTCTTTCAATCCGTGCGAATCAAATACTTCTTCGGAATAAATCCATCTATTATCTACTTTCAACGGCAGAATGAAAGCCGGGTCAATTGGTTTTTTGATTACATTATCTTCGATATCCAGTGGTGTTTCGCACGAAGATAACGCAAATATTAATACAAGAAATAATATGAAGCAGCAGAATCGCATTTTACTAAATCATGTTAAGTGAAATGATAGTTACACTAGTGACGTGTCAACTTTTCTATGTCATCCCGGACTTGATCCAGAATCAGTAGTGTCCGGTTAAAATACGGATAATAAGTGATATTCGCGGTAGCAATCTCCATTCTGACCTATATTGTGCTGATTTGGATGCAATTATAGATATAGCGATAAAATAATACTAAAGCTGTCATGCCGGACCCCGATCCGGCATCCATCTTAATATAGCCAAACAGCCCATGAACACTGGATTCTGAAACAAGTTCCGCAATGACAAGTCATAGTATTCAGGTTTATATTAAGAACTGCTCTC
>JAJRTW010000036.1 GCA_024278075.1 Bacteroidota bacterium
CGAAATAATTGTCGTGTTGCTAGGGCAGGTTTGGAACCTGCCCCTACGATTCTTATTCTGTTATTGGCAACTTGCGATAACATAACGTAGTATTCGAGTATAAATTATGAGCCGCTCTTATTTTAACCGGACACTACTGATTATTTGTTATAGATTATTTGTTATAGATTATTTGTTATAGATTATTTGCTATAGATATTAATAGCAGATATAGAGGATTGGATTATTAGCAAAAGAGATAATTCTTATAGTTTATCATTCGATAGCCAAGAGCTTCGGCTCGCGGAAAAAGTATAGCTATAATTATTCACATTCAAATGCGATAGCACATCTGGCATTGACATCTCAAAATTCACTATCTCCCAAGATATTTCTTCCTTATCTCAATTTCAACCGTGCGGCTCATAAAACGTTCTTCTGGCGTATCGTACGAACTTACTCCCGGCGGGTACAATTTCGATCCGATGCCCTCTACCTTTGCAATTTTCGCATTCGGGGCAATCGACCTGATATAGTCCTTCACCTGGTCGGCGCGCCTGGCGGACAGCTCAATATTCTCGTCCTCATCGCCAAGGTAATCACTGTATCCCCGCACCATAACAGTAGCATCATGGCCCAATCCCCGTACGAAACTCCTGATTTCCTTTTTTATTCTATTATCAAGAAATGCCTGCGACACCTGGAATATTGTCAGCGTCAGGCTCTCTATTTCAATCTCCGACGTGTCCTTAATAACTTTAAAACTCTGATTTACCGTCACGTGCTTGCTGTTATTGCCGTATACTTTGAACTCAACAACGAGAGGCAGGCCGTTTTTAAGCTCCTGCGCATCCCGGAAAGATAATTCATGCCAATTCTGAACCGGTTTGCCGGTTTCCCGAACCTCTTCCAGCCAGTATCCATCCTGATTGGCACTTAAAGTCCAGTAGTCAAATTCCCCGGACAGCACCTTTGGGCTGAACTGAATTACCGGCGGCGAAATTATCATTGGCTTTTGGTAGCGATAGCCCTTTACAGGTGCGAGAATCCCGGGGTCGTTAACATATAATTCCACTCTGCGGTTCTCGGCATATCCGTCTTCGGATTTCGTTTTGGTCCGGTCCGGTGGCTGGCAATTTTCCGTTCCTGCCTTGGCAATTATCCTGCCGCCGTCAATTCCGAATGTATTTACAAGGTAAGCCTTAACTGATTCGGCCCTGCTTTTTGCAAGCGAACATTCGCCGGCCTCCGTAGCCGGGTCGGCAAATCCCTTCACCATTAATTTCACATCCGAATTCTTCTTCAGCCGCAATCCGATAATATTCAAATTATTCCTGTGATAGACAATTGGCGACGGCTCTAATTTCTGAGGGTCAAACCCCTGGCCGGCACTCAATTGAGCATAGCGGGCGGGAATTCGGGCCGAGCCGCTGCCAAAGAAGATATATGGCAGCAACGGATAGACTTCAGTGGTCATTTGCACTTCCATGCGGATTTCCTCAAGAGGCACTTTTTCGCCCGATACGGTCTCGCCAAAAACATCCAGCACGGCTGTTAATGCAGGTGCCGGAAGTTCAATTTCTACCCGAGCCTCTTTATTCGTAACAATTGGTCTCTTCTTTGGCACAGGAATCATCAAAGTATCAGTCCGCGATATTTCAGATACTTTATAAACCGTATCGCCCCGGTCAATATCGTAAGCTCTTAACGAAGGGACGCCGCTGATATAAATCTCCCTCGTATAAGCATCCGTTTTCTTCTCGACCGTATCAATTCTATATTTCTCCAATTCCGAGTAAATCGTTTCAAACGGAGTGTATTTCAGTGCAAGGCCGGCACTAAATGAACTGATTCGCCAGTCAAGATTCTGCACGGCATTTGTAATTCCATAAGAGAATTTCAGTTCGGGGGCTAATAATAAAGTGCCATCTTTATTCAGAGGCAATTCATAGCTGACGGCGGCGGAAATTGCAAGGCCGAGCTGAGTCATTCCGTCAATATCGCCGCTTCTGGCATTGCGAATTCTTGATTGTGTTCCGGGGAATACGCCGGTTTTCTCCGGCTTCACAATTTCTTCTTTCTGATCGTAGGATTGTTGAATATATGTTCCTGCCAAAATGCCAATACTTGCAAACAGCTTGTCCGAAAACCGGTAACTAAGCGTTGGCTCCAGCACCAGAACCGCAAGGCCGGCGTCTATAGTATGTTCTAATTCACCCATGATTGGCTGTAGATTAACAATAACATCGGTTTCTTCAATTTTGGACAGCAGCCCGGAACGCGAATGATAACCGGCCCTGACTCCTATCAGCATATCATCGGCCAGGGGCATTTCATAAAGCAGTCCGAACAATGGCCCAAAACCGCTGCCGCTCGAAAATTCGGGACAGCAGTTCGGCACTCCCGGAAGCATGGCAAAAGCTGCCGAATGCAAATTTAAGCCACCGCCGGCGTAGAATCCATAACGCGGGCGAAGCGTATCGCCCGAGGATTGAGCACGGGACGCTATATTTATTAATATCAATAATGTGATTATCAATATTAATTTATTTTCTATTTTATCGAACCAATTTATTCTCAATTCATTGCTCCGGTTATATGTCTCAAATAATCTCCGCATAGGATTCTATTACTTCCCACCTTGATAAGCATGGGCAAAGGGTGGTCACCTTCACTTTCCCGCTCGCATTCAAGTTATTTAATCACCTGTAATTTTCGGCTCACCAACTGAGTGGGAGTCCTCAGGATATATACATAGCTTGCAGCCGGCAGCCCCGAAACGTCTGCATTAATTATATGCCGGCCCGGTTTCAGCACTCTATCCAGCACAGTCATTACCTTCGCTCCGTTCATATCCAAAATATATATTTTCGTCGGCCCTTTTTCGATTACTTCAAATTCAATTTCGACACTATTTCCCGATGGATTCGGCCGGCTCTGCATCAGTTCCAGGTTTTGCTCAGCCTCGAACAGCCTTGTGCCGCCCTCTTGGCATAGCCCCGCCATGCTGATTATCCCATTATCGAAATCAATTTGCGACAGCCCGCCTGTCGGCACGGCATTTTCGATTATAATACTATCGGATGCCGCATTGCCAAGAGCCACCTTGAAAGGAAACTCAGCAAGAATCTGCCCGGGCGCCCCCGTTTCTACAGGAAGATTAACATTTACAACTAATTTATTATCAATCAGAACTCCAGCTGGAGTCGGGGCCACAGGCGACAGCAGGGTCGGATTAACTTTAATATCAACCCAATAGCCCGTTACTTTGGCGCTGTCTAAGTCTATAGCCTCGGACAATGTTATCGGAATATTAATCACATCACCCGGGCTTGCAACTATCTCGCCCGGGACTGTTAGCGTTACACGTGCAAGGAAACTCCCCTCGCCGCTTAATGCGATTTGGTAATTCTCATCGCCGCAAGGTGTGGAAGCCACAAGTGTAATTGTGCTTGTCCTTAGCCCCCCGAGTGCTGTGTATCTGAATCTGACGACAATCGAATCACCCGTGTCTAACGTGGCCGGAATCGCCGGAACCGATGACAACAACTCGAACGGAGTGCCGGGGTGTGTGATTTCTGTTATATCCAGAGAGCTTGTCCCGGAGTTGTAGAAGGTGAACATGCTGTCCCGGACTTCGTCGTTAACTACTTTGCCGAAATCAATTGCCTGATTATATTGAACTATTAGCTCTGTTGCAATTGCATTTAACGAATATATGCGGGTAACATCGCAGGTGTCGAACGTGATTATCATTTGGCCGGAATAATCGCCCGTGCCGTTTGGATCGAAGGTAAGGTCGAAAGTTTTAGCTGCCGACAATTCAAAATCTTCACCGATAGCAAGGCTCGTGCTATATGCCGGATTGGTTAATTCAATATTGGCAACAACAAGCGGCCGGCCCGAGATATTGCCATTGGTAATCGAAAAAGTACGGGTAATCGACGTATCGGGATTGCACAAAACAACTTCGCCGAAGTCCATATCCGTATTTGTTGCCTCAATTTGAATATCGGTTACATCCATCGTAATTCTGATAGTGGTATCTAGCCGGCAGCCCGCATCAATTATTATATCGGCCGAATGAAGCCCGCCCTGCTGAGGGGAATTAAAATCAAACGATACTAATTCCGAACTTCCGGCAGAAATTGTTACAGCCTCAGGAAAAACGAAATCGGGGTTATTCGAATTTATTATAAAAGATTGATCCTTTGTCCCTTTGTTGAATATTTCAATCTGTTTCGTAATTATTGCCGTCGGGCAAACAGCGGTGTCGGCATTTGCTTCTACGCCGAATGCCGGCGTGTAAACTTCTGCCTTTAGCTGAATTACACGCTCATTGCCGCATTCGTCAATAACGGTTAATTCTCCCGAATACAGGCCGTCGGCAGGATTACCGGCAAAGCGGATAGGGATTTCCTTTGATGAATTTGCTGCAATCGGGCCGGAGCTTTGCCCCAGTGTACTGTCCACAAACGCGAAGGGATCGTCAATTCTGCCTGTGAATTTACTGTCTTCGTTAAACGTCAGATTTAGAATAAATGAAGTATCTTTAGATGCCGAAGGGCAGATTAGCCCGAAGTCAATCTCGTTGCCGGCCGGTTGCGTGGACAGGCTATATGTCAGGCTGTCCTTGCTGCCATGGACATATACCTGCAAAGGAGTAATTCCGATTCCATTATTAATAATCAGCGTATCGCCAAAATCGCCGTCGGATGTGGGGATGAATCGAATCTCAAGCTCATAAACCTCCTGATCGGCAAGTGTAAAAATACCACCATTGGCCACACTAAAATTCTGGCCTATAATAAAATCAGTCGCCGTAACTGTAAAAACGCTTGGCCCCGTATTAATCAGCTGCACCGATTGAGTCGAGTCATTTCCACAAAGCAATGTGCCGAAATCAAGGTCATTAGAATTGATTTCCAATTGGTCGGGGTTCAGGCTGAAAAGCATCCCCACTTCCACGCCTGACAGCGGCCTGTTGTAGAACCGGACCTCATCGATCGTGCCATTAAAGAAAGCGGTCGTAAAGTTGCCGTCGATAAAGGCGCCTATCGTTGCATACATGTCATTATCGAACGGGTCGCCGCCGAATGTTACGGTGTCAACCGCAGCGCCGTTGAAATATAATATCACCAAATCATTATCATAATCCCTGACGCCGGCTACGTGATACCACTTATCATTTTCAAAGCCGCCGGGTTCTTCATAAGTGCAGGGTTTCGGCATTGCACCACCAACTCCCCCCGGCCCGTTCACTTCGAATACGAGGACATTCTTTGGAGTATAAGAGGCTCCGAATCCAAGCAAAACATCTGATCTGAGCGATTCGTTTGCAACCGAGATCATCGTTTGCCCATGGCCGTCATCGGTTTCGGTTGGCACGGCCGAGCCTTTGAACCATAAGGCCCACGAAAAACCGGTATTGGAAATCAGCTTCGCAGAATTAGCCGATGGCAGTTGAATATAATCTCCGCTGCCATTAAGATTATACGCCTCGCCCAATTTGCCGTCCTCGCACACCGGCCCACCTATCAAAGTTCCGTCATGCCCATTGCCGGTGGCGTCCTCTGGGCTGCAATCGAACGGAAAATATGCTTCCAGGCCGCTGCTAATATCCTGGGCATTTACGATGTGGGCTGATAAGAAAGCTACAGCACAAAGAACAAAGAGTCCCTTAATATTATATATGTAGTTTGTGGAGTTTTTTTTCATTTTTCTTCCCCTAAGCAAGACGTCCGCATCAATGGTGGTAAATAAAACACAATACAGGCCAAACAGGCTAATTTAAACCATAATTAATTTAATATAGTTTCCAATTACAAATATACAAATCACATACCAAAATTTTCTATCCTTCCTCAAAATCAGTTCTAAAGCTGCTTTTCGATTGGCATAGTACTTGATAGAGATAGAATGCAGCAAGTTTTATTCAAAATAAGGAGGCAGCCATGAGTACGGGAATGCTAAAAGCAGGCTTTATAATATTAACTTCAGTGGGTTTTGTTTTCGTCAGCAATTCGCCGAAAATATCAACCATACCAAAAAGAGTAGTATCAAAATTGAAGAAGAAGTTTGCAAAACAGAACTTCGAACCGGAGAAAGTTAATTTTTGTTGATTGATTATTAAAACAATTCAGTACTAACAAATCAGTGCTATCTTTGGCCTAAAAGACGTGGAATCACAAGTGCAAGGTTCACAATATAAGGTTTTGGACAATTGAAAAGGAAACCAAGAAAAAGACGGCTGACTAAGAAGGAAATACTAAAGCGGCAGCGGCGGCGAAGAATTAAATTTGCCCTGACAGTGTTCACCGCTTGCTTTATTGTGGCCGGCTGTCAGCTTAGCATCAGGTTCTCGAGTCCGGACTCCGGCAGCATGGGGCCTGGCTCATCAGAGCACTTCTCCGGCGACCTGTCCGAAAAGCAAGCCGAAATGCTTCAGTATGCCGTATCTTGGCTTGGCACACCTTATCGTTATGGCGGCAGCAAGCGGAATGGTGTGGACTGCTCGGGATTTGTGCTGCAAGTGTATAAAAGCATTGGAATGAAACTGCCACGCACCGCTGCCAGACAATATAATTATACAAGGCGAGTCGCTTCAAATTCGCGCCGGGCCGGCGATCTTGTTTTTTTCCGCAAAAGTTCTCGCATCTCTCACGTTGGCATCTACATTGGAAATAATAAGATAATTCATTCCTCCACTTCACGCGGCGTTGTTAAAGAATCCCTCGATACTCCATATCTGAAGAAAATGTTTGTCGGCTATGGCCGGGTGGAGGCTTAGCCCGAATATTTCGGGTCTTTTACTCAAGAGCTTAGTATCTATTTGGGAATATGAGTGTTAAGTTGAGAGTGTGGCAATAATGCTTGGCTCAAAATTGAGAATAAAATAATATCTGTAACCCATTGTCAATCAGGCATCTTGAATATTTTATGAATAATGCGGCTTAGAAAATTAAGCCGCCGGCTATCAGGACGAAGCTGAATAATTATTCCCGCAACACTTTTACTTCTGAATCGTTTTAGAAATGAAATATTTTTTGAAAGAAACTCACATATTAACATGAAAGATTTATTTATTCTGATACTCCTTGTTTTCTTGCTTTCATTTAATAGATCCACCAGCCAGCCTCAGGCTGAGAATCAACCACTTGCGGCATACTTTGGCCAGGACAGTATCTGGCGTGTGATCGACTATAGCGGCAATGAGATGTTCCCGCCGGTAGCAATTATCGAACTAAAGAGTTACAGCGAAGGCCTGCTAAGGGTGCTTACAATTGTCTATGGCAAGGTCAGGTGGTGCTTTATGAACCTGAAGGGCCAAATTGTTATCGTCCCCGAAAGCGATAGGATACTGGATTTTAGTAATGGTATGGCTATGACGATTATCACCAACGAAGAGGCGCAAACCGAGCGTTACGGATTTATTAACAGACGGGGCAAGCAGGCCGTTCCAACCGAAAAGATAGATGCTATCCCTTTCTCCGAGGGGAAAGCCTATGTAATGGATCGTGATTCAAGGGGATATATTGACACAACAGGAAAAATGGTATTAGAGATGCACGATATGGTGGGTTATAAATTCTCCGAAGGCCTGGCGCCGGTTTCCGATATGGCATACAAAGTCGGGTATATAAATCACGATGGGGAACTGGTGATTGATAAAATATATGACGAACCGGGAGAATTCTCCGAAGGTGTTGCATCGGTAACGTCAGGCGGGAAATTTGGTTATATCAATAAAGAAGGAAAAATAGTAATTCCTTTGATATTTGATTATACGCGTAAGTTTAAAAACAGCCGCTCCTTTGTGGGTATAATCAATAAAAAGCACATCACTCTTTGGGCATTGATTGACAAGAATGCAGATTTGCTCAGCGACTTTATTTTCATAATTGTCAAGGATTTCAGCGATGGCATGGCTGCGGTAGTTGAAACCGATAAATGGGGCTTTATCGGAACCGATGGAAAATACTTAATCAAGCCACAATTCAACTCAGCCGGGAGTTTTGTCGATGGAGTTTCCTGGGCATCGATTATGGATAAGAAATATGGTTTCATTGGCAAAAAAGGGGAGTACCTGTTCGAAATACCAAAACCAATTAAAGTGGTCGACCTAAGGCTAAACACGCAAGTATTCCCTTGAATATTTTGTGTTAGCGAGTGGGGATAGTTTAACTTAACCGCTAACAAGAAAGTTCGTAAAGATTCCTAAACAAGCTGTTGCAACACCTTGTTCTAAACATGTTGGCAGCGATTTGGTATCTATCAGTATTTGATCAAAAGAAGCTATTGTAATTTAAGGATATTTTTATTCCCCATTTATACTGCCGCCAATAAGCATCATCAAGCACCGATTCCAAAGGTATCGAACCAAATATCTCCAAGCCCAATCCCACAGAACTGCCAATCAAGTTCCATCCGAACCCAAATTCAAACCGCGGCCTGAACCTGTTGACAGTGCTGAAAGATTCCTCGGAAATAAGCCTTAAAGTATCCTGCAAATTATCATACCGCAGTTCGTTTTTTGCATCGGCTATCTGCATATATTGAGTGGCTTGGCTCAGTACGGCATAATCTAAATTTATAGATGAAAAAATATAGTAGTAGGAAGCAATTTGCATGTCCGGCATATTCACAAATCCGCCATAAACAGGCAATTGCACACCAATTCCGGCATTCAGAAACATCTCTTCAAGATACACAACGCCTATCTCATTAAATCTTTTCTTCTTTCCATTATTCAAAAAACTTTTTGACTTGTCTTCGGTGAAAAGCAATCCGTCGCTCATAATAAATTGTGTTTGAAACCGCAGGCTGAATGGCAAGTTTAAGTTCATAAGAAAATCAAGGCCAAATCCCCAATAACCTGTTCTCGGGTATTCGGCATTGCTGTAGTCCTGCCCCTCTCCCGAATATTCATTAAAAGTATAAAAAGCCCTGCTGCCGGGTTCCATAATTCTTCTATCCTCTTGGGGTATAGGTATATCGCTGGAAAACGGGTTCTTTGTCGGAGAAAATGATTCCGGCCTGATATTATTTGCCATATCATTATTATCACCCATAAAGAAATTTATCCCGAAATGATAGGAATTATCAAATCTGTCCGGAAACCATCCATGGGATTCGGATACTTCAAAATTCAGGTTGAAATCAAGTGTGTCTGCATTTAATTCCTGAAGATTCCAAACGCTGTCCCGCTCAAATATATCCAAGCTGTCCGAACTAAAGCCATATAGCTGTAAAATCGGCAAAATGCTAAAGAATAATATGTTAATTATTATTTTTACCATAAATCAGTACTGTCCGGTAATAATTAGAGTCGCTCCCGACAGTTGTGAAGGAACAAATTATTATAACAATCCCTTAGTAGTGTCCGGTTAAAATACGGATAATAAGTGATATTCGCGGTAGCAATCTCCATTTTGATCTATATTATGCTGATTTGGATGTGATTATAGATATAGCGATAAAATAATACTAAAGCTGTCATGCCGGACCCCGTCCGGCATCCATCTTATATATAGCCAAACAGCACGTAAATACTGGATTCTGAAACGAGTTCCGCAATGACAAATCATAATTATTAGGTATAAATTAGGAACGTCTCTCATTTTTAACCGGACACTACTGACAATCCCTTATTTAATTATAACAACTCCCTTATTTAATTATAATAACCCCCTTAAAATCAAACCCCATCTCAGTAATCATAATAATCCAATAAGCTCCGGCTGCAAATCCCTGGCCGGTCATATAAGTGAATTCACTGGGGCCCTGCTCAACTGATTTGAAGTTTGCAATCAACTCTTCCTGGCGTACCACATTTATTAAATAGAATTTAATATCTGCTTTTTTGTAGCTATAATATTGTACTATAAAAGATTCTCCTGCTTCTGCCGGATTGGGATAAATGTTGGTAATCCTTGGGAACTGAATATAAGGAATAGTGCCTGCAATGGTGCTGATTCTAACTGTAGCATCAAAATCCTGCGCCGGCTCGTTGTTCAGGGCAAGGCCGGAAAATGTTAATATGCACACGGAATCCGATCCGGCCAATGCTTCACCGCAAAAGTTAAAAACCACAGTATCAATAATATTTTCATCAATTCGAAAGCTAATAATGAACGTATATGTCGAATCCGAAAGCCTTGTAATGCTGCTATCAATCATAGAATAGCCGGCAGAGGTTGTGAAATTTTCAGGATAAAAAACCGTAGGATTGCTAAGATGAAAATCGCCGGATATGTAAACGATTGCGCCAGCATTTGTGTGGCCTGTAATAATGCTGTCCGGGAAGCTGATAGTGATACATATCTTCTCGCCGACAAGTCCATAGCCCTCTGCAGCCTGGAATTGCCCGCATATAAGGGTGGGAAACAGCAGCAATAATGATAATAGTAATATCAACCGAAGAAATATCAATGGTTTGAAAATCGTTGCTATGATAACAATTTTCATCGAATCTATTTTATTTGGCAATAATTTCAAATTCAGTCCTTCTGTTTTTTCTTCTGTTCTCCTCGCTGTTGTTCGGGCCAATAGGCCTGGATTCGCCATAGCCAATGGTCTCAATACTATCACCGGATATGCCCATTTCGATTAACATTTGCTTAACAGCAAAAGCCCTGTCTTCCGACAAAGTCAAATTATCTTTTTCAGAGCCAATATTGTCCGTATGGCCGTTTATGCGAATCGCCAGGCTGGCATTAGCCTGCATCGCTTCTGCCACTTTTCGAATCATGCCCACTGAATTTGGCTTTATCTCGGCCTTGCCAAATTCAAATTCAATATTCAAAAAAGATACTGTGCCTATGGGGTCCTGCGGATTAATAACGGACTTGTCATAGAATCCATCGGCGTGGATTATAACTTCTTTGTTTTTCAAAGGATTAAGGCTCAGCCTTACCTTATGCAGACTTTCGCAATTCGGCGGAGTATAAGTAATTTTATAATAATTATTCAGCTTCAGATATATATCGGCAAATACGAACGGGAATTCTTTGGCAAACAATATATGATAGAATTTGCCACCGGTATTGTCGGATAATTTCTTAAGAACAGTCATTCGTGCAAGTCCTAATCCCAAATAAATCGTGAAGATTTTGATATTATTCTTTTTTGATATTAATAACGCTTTGTCGTAATCTGATTTGGATTTATTATCCATCCCATCGCTAAATAATATGACCACTTTGGAGTGGGAAGAGGGGGCCTTCCGAAGCTCTTCGATTCCTGCTATCAACCCGTCGAACATCGCCGTTCCGCCACCGAGATCAACATAATTGCCATACCTTTGCTTCAAAGAATCAAGGAATTTCTTCGGCGTATTATTTAATTCGATGTCAATATAATTCCTTTCTCCGAACCTTGCAATCGACACGAAATCTCCGGCTTTGGTAATCTGAAACATTTTGTACATCGCATACTGAAGTTTATTTAACTTGTCGGTGCTCATTGAGCCGGAATGATCCAGAATATAAGTGATTGCCAACGGCTCGGCTGCATCCTTTCTAAATTCCTTAACACTGAAATCCGTGATCGTATCGACAGCCCCATTACAGGAGTCAAGAACCGGTGTCCAGTACTTTAGATAATCAGAATCGCGTGTGTGCGGAGGTGCAAGACCGGTAATAAAATGCCCGGAGGAATCAAAAACTATGGCTTTAATTTCAATCCGATTCGGGAAATCAGTGGAATTTATACTCCTTATTTCAAATATTAAATCGGAGAAAGAAGAATCCTTCCCCTCTCTTTGACTAATTGCTGAGAAGCGGTTTTTGGATTTAGCGGTTAAATAAGCCGGTTTGTACACACCTTGCTGATAGTTCTCATCGAGATGCTTAACAAGACTGTGCGGGCAACCGGCAGCAATACAGCTTATAACAATAATAATTATTATTAAATAAAATCGCCTCATAGTGATAACATTAATATATGAATCTGACTATATTTCCATGTATCGATTGCAAACCAATTGCTGCAAAGCATATTTCTCCTGCTCAAAAAGGAGTCCAAACGAAACTGACGAACGGTGCAAAAAACGGCTCGGTGAAAAAAGCCATGCCAAAATCAGAAGAGAAATTCGTATTGGCCAGGCGCAGGCCGAGCAACACCCCCGTATTCGTCGGTTTTGTTATATCATTATTCCACAGCTCGCCGATGAAGTGGAGGTCGTTTCGTTTCGAGAACTTCGTGTCGAGCCCCAGGCCAATGCCAACGGCACCATTGGCATATTGCATGTTGAACAGCTGGTCGTAAAAACGGACATTATAGAAATCCTCGGAGCCGGTCTTGAAGAAAATATTCCCGGTAATTCTTGATCTTTCTCCCACAAATGTAGCGACGATATATGGGTTGATAATACGATTTGCGGCATTTACATAAGCAAAGTTCATCCCAACGGCAAAGCTCATATACCCCTCCATCGACTCGAACGGAACGTGCAGAAATGTAGCCTTTATATTAACATCAGATATTTGCTGGTCGGGAGCTATTTGTGGTATCATAGTCCTGCCGCCGGTGATTGAGACAATATCGGCTATCCCAATACCGCCATAAAGGAACAGAACCTCGAACATCCCGATGAAATGGCCGTCGCCAATGGGGTCGGCCGTCGGCAAAAGGAAGACTCTGTGGCCGTGGCGGTAATGCTCTTTTTCCGGATTTATCTCGACGATTTGCTTTGCATAAATCGTTGCTATGCCAAGTTCGGTGCTGATTTTTATGCCCTCGCCATACTCCGGGTGATTCATCATTTCCGTAACATACCCGCTGATTATATCACCGTTGTTAAGCCTTAGAACGTACACAATTTCATCGCTTGGCAGAATATTTTTTAGAATATCTCTGGCAGAAAACAGGGCGGTTGAGTGAATAACAAAAATAAGGATTAAGATTAGCAGTTTTTTCATTTGGGTTCTTAAAGTATGTTTAAGTTGAATATGTGTAATGACAAAAAGGGAAGATGTTTATTTTATGGATAGGGTTGTTGTGTCGGGCAAAATTTCTCCTGTTTAATAAATCGGTAAGGATTATTAGCTTGCCGCTTAGTGTAGCTATTCACTGAAAAGTATGTTTTGACAGCGAACTTGTTGTCAGGTTTTCCTTCGCAGGTTATATCCGCTAATCCATTGCAAAACAGGGATTTGCGTAAAAATTACATTCTCAAATCGGAATTTGGGAATGAGATAAAACGGCCAGTGACTATCGTCCAGCCACCGCCAACTGCCCGCAGGCGGCTTCGATGTCGCTGCCGAATGAATCGCGCACGAAAACCCTCCCGCCGTGCTGCTTTATTTGCCGGGCAAATGTCTTGATGCCTTCATCGGAGAGCTTTTCCAATTTCATTTCGCTGTCAATGCCGGCAAAAGATATATCGTTAAATGGTATCAGGTTAACCTTGGAATTCACCCGCTTGGATATTTTGGCAAGCCTTTTCGCGTCCTGTTCCGAGCAGTTTATGCCGGTAAAAGGGATATACTCGTAGGTTACAGGCATGCGTGTTTTCCTGTAGTAATCCTCGGCGGCGGCGAGCAGCTTTTGCAAATTCCATTTTTCGTTGATTGGCATAAGTTTGCTCCGCACTTCATCGGTTGTGGCGTTTAATGATATTGCCAGCCGGACCGGACGGGATTCTTCGGAAAGCCGGCGGATTTTCGGCACAATCCCGCAGGTTGAGATAGTGATTTTCTTTCTGCCGATCACTCCGGCTTTTTCGTGGGAAATTATATCGATGGCTTTGATTACGTTGTCATAATTAAGAAGCGGTTCGCCCATTCCCATAAATACTATATTGCTTATTTCCTTGCCGGACAGCTTTTCTGCCATCAGAAGCTGATCGATGATTTCGGCGGCCTGCAGATTCCTGAGCAGGCCCAAAGCGGCTGTGGCACAGAACTTGCAGCCGAGCGAGCAGCCCGCCTGGCTTGAAACGCACAAGGTGTATCGTATTGACTCATCCTTCTTCGATACCCGCGGAATCAGCACCGACTCAATCGAATTTCCATCGGTCAGGCCGAATAGGAATTTTACCGACCCGTCCGCCGAGGTTCTAAGCGAGTGCTTTGCGAAGGAATTAATGCTGAATTTTTGCGAGAATAATTGCCGAAGCTCAAGCGGCAGCGTGGTAATATCATCAAAGCATTCCGCCCGGCCATTGTATATAGCCCGGAAAATCTGCTCGGCCCTAAATCCAGGCAGCCCTGCCTCCTGGGCGAATATCTTAAGGTCGTTTATTGAGTAGTTCTTTATGTTAGGTAGTGTTTGCATTTCAAGTTTAATTAATATTTCGCAATTTTAATATTGATTGTGCTAATTTATAAACTCTGGTTTCTAACTTATGTAGCAGATCATCATTTTGATTTTCATCTAATTCTTCTGCTCTTTCAATAGCTTTTTCAACATAAGGAAGAAATTTTGAAGTGTCAGGGTTTGACTTGTTGTAAGATTCTAATATTTCAAGGATTTCATTCTCAATAAATTTCCTTGCACTTTTCGCCCTACTGATTCTTTTGTTCTTAAATAAATTATCTTTATAAGCTCTACTTACACCACTCAATGATCTAATATGGAGCAAAAGCCAAAGTTCAAAACAAGGGTTTGATAAAGCTATATTATATTTCTTCTGTTGGCATTCCTCAATAATTTTGTCAATGTCCTTCCATCTGTCTTTGTCAATTACAACCCAAAGCTCATCATATTTTTCTTTGATTTTGTTCTTTTTTTTGTATTCATCTAATCTCTTAAGAACATATTAAGGAGCCGATCTTCCATCATCTGCCGTGGGTAGAATTTCTAACTTAACATTGGTTGTTGGATAGTGATCTCTTGAAACAAAATCCTCAAAATACTTTCTTTCGGTTTTCTCGCCCTCCGTAGCAATGACAATCAGCTTCGGGTATCTTACTTTCGTTATCCTTACAAAGCTTTTTCTAATATTAGCCATTGATAAGCTCTTTTAGATTGTCAATGTTTTGTTCATAAGGAATACCGCCAAAACGGCCTAATAAATAACCATTACGAATATCAAAATCTCTTCTGATTTTAAATTCCTCCAGAGAGTATAAATTAGATTCACCATACTTATTTTTTTCCATGAACCAAATCTCATCTCTTCTCAGATTATTCAAATTGAGCAAATTCGAATCATGCGTTGTACAGATTAGCTGGCTTGGCCTGCCTTTGGTAAATTCAGAAAATATTTTAATGAATTGCGAGCTGATCGATGGGTGCAGGCTTCTGTCAAGTTCGTCAATAACGAATACCGCATCTTCATTAAGCAACATCAATAATGCCGGAATCAGATCCATCATCCTCTTTGTACCATCGGATTCTTCGTTAATTTCAAATGAACAAATCTCATCGGAATCTTTAATTGTATGACGAGTCCTTAACTTCCTAACTTCAATATTTTTATCTTTATCCATCGAAAATGTATAAAGTTCGTTGGTACGTTTGGATTCCAACATAGCGCTAACGTTCGGCTTTAAATCTGCAATTATTTTCTCAATCAACTCCTTTGGAAATGGCAAATCTTCTATTGGCTGCCCGATATCTTCAAGTTTTATTTCATCTATTCCGGTATCAAAATAATTTAGTAAAACTTCGAAATCTTTTTCAAATTCTATGTCCTGCAGAAAGAACAATAATCCTAAAAACCTATCTTCTGGGAAAATGACATTTAATTTACTTGAAAACCAATCATACACATCATTCAGGGGTTTTATTATGTCGATAGTTTTTTCATTATATTCAGTTAAAAACAGTTTATTTGGATTCGTACCTCTAAATATAAATTCAAAAAACATATCGTCTTCATTTTTCATTATTTTTGATGGCTTTTGGATGGACTTTTCGCCATCTTCATTTGTTATTCTCTTAAATATCAATTTTTCAGAGGTTTTAGTAAATTCATACAACCATTCTTCAATTACAATTTCTTTGTTAATTTTAAAGCCATAGGAATAATTTTTTCCTTTGACTTTAATTTCAAATTGAAACATGGCAGGTTTTTCTTTTGCTTTTATATCTAATTTGAATTCACTGAAGTTAATAGGTTTATCCTTGCCTATCCCTTTAACAATAAATTTTTTAGCATAGTCCAGAGCTTTAACCAAATTTGATTTCCCGCTGGCATTCGCACCATAAATCAAGGAATGCTTCAGAACATTTATCCTGTTGTACTTTTTCTGCTTTATGTCGATATATTTATGATTCTTATGGGATGTTGCCCGGCCAGGATACATAGAAAATTCTATCGGCCCGTTGAAAGATAGAAAATTCTCGACAGTAAATCTTATGAGCATGGCGTCACTTTTTTGTTAGTACGAGAAATTATCTCTTGTAGAGAAGATAATATGCCGTAAATATTATAATATTGCAATACTAAATCGATATTATCACGTTGTTATAAATCTAATTCGCTATGAAATTAATTAATTTATCCGGCACAAAAATCACCTTCCTGATAGTTTTGCCCTCAAGATGCCTCTGCACCCTTTCGTCAGCCTTTGCCAGCCGTTCAATTTCTTCCTGCGATGCTCCGGGAACCACTAGAATGCGGCTCCGTATCTTGCTCATCACCTGTACGACGAATTCAATCTGACTCCGGACTATCTTGCTTTCGTCGTAATCCGGATAGGGCTGCAATACAACCGAATCTTCATGGCCGAGGATATGCCAAAGCTCTTCGGCAATATGCGGGGCGTATGGCGCCAGGCAGAGGACGAATTGCTCCATTGCAGTTTTGGGCTTTATCTTCGATTTGGTAAATTCATTTACAAATATCATCATCTGCGATACGGCAGTGTTGAAGCTCATGGACTCAATATCTTCGGATACTTTCCTGATGGTATAATTAAGCACATACTCCTGCTCGGCATTGAGAGCAATATCCCGTACGCGGTGCGATAAATTGCCTTCTTCATCGACTATCATCCGCCACACTCGGTTCAGGAACCTGCCGACTCCGTCAATCCCGGATGTTGACCAGGGTTTTGAAGCCTCCAGCGGGCCGAGGAACATTTCGAATATTCGCAGCGAATCCGCTCCGAAATCCGCCACCACATCATCGGGACTGATTACATTACCGAGGGATTTCGACATCTTCCGGCCGTCCTCGCCCATAATAAGGCCCTGGTGGAAGAGCTTTTTGAATGGCTCTTTGGTTGATACATATCCGTAGTCATATAATACTTTGTGCCAAAAGCGGGCATAGAGCAAATGCAGCACAGCATGCTCGGAGCCGCCCATGTAAAGATCCACACCATCGGGCTGCATCCAGTATTTTTCTTTCTCTATATCGCAGAAAATATCGCCATTATGCGGATCGATATAGCGCAAATAATACCAGCAAGACCCAGCCCATTGCGGCATAGTATTAGTCTCGAGCCGTGCCTTTTTGCCTGTCTTTTTGTCTGTGAAATTAATCCATTCATCCACAGTTGCAAGCGGTGATTCCCCAGTGCCGGCCGGCTTATATTCCTCCACATCCGGCAGAATCAGCGGAAGCTCTTCTTCGTCCAATGCGCGTTTGGTTCCGTCGGCGAAGAACATAATCGGCATCGGCTCGCCCCAGTAGCGCTGGCGCGAGAACAGCCAGTCGCGCAGCTTATACTGAACTTTTCCCTTTCCAATGCCTTTGGCCTCAACCCAATTAATAGTCTTCAATATTGCCTCTTTGGCCGGCACTCCGTTAAGCGATAGCTCGTCATTCTCCGAATTGCACCCGGCACCATTTTTATCGGTGAAAGCACCTGCATCTATATCCCACTCCGAGCCATCGGCCGGCTCGACTACCTTGATTATCGGCAGATTGAACTCGCGGGCGAATTCATGGTCGCGCTCGTCATGGCCCGGCACCGCCATTATAGCACCCGTACCGTAATGCGCCACCACATAGTCGGCAATTAATATTGGAATTCTCCTGCCAGTAGCTGGATTGATGGCATAGGCGCCGGTATGTTCTCCGGTTTTCTCCTTGCTGAGTTCGGCCCTTTCCAGGTCGCTCTTCATTGACGCCTGTTTGGCGTATACTTCTATTTTAGATATATTCTCAATCGTTGTTATTTCTTCGACTATGCTATGTTCCGGTGCCAGCACGAGATATGACGCACCGAAAACAGTATCCGGCCTTGTGGTGAACACCCTGATTTTCTTGTCGGAATTCTCCACATCGAACAAAATATCGGCGCCATCGCTTCGGCCAATCCAGTTCTTTTGCATCTCCATAGTCGAGTGCGGCCAGTCCACCAGTTCCAGATCATCCAACAACCTTTCGGCATATTCGGTAATCTTCAGCATCCATTGCCTCATGGGCTTTTGCTCCACCGTATAGCCCTTGCCGCGCCATTCTTCGACCTCTTCGTTGGCCAGCACAGTACCAAGCTCCTCGCACCAGTTCACCGGTTTCATGGCGATATAGGCAAGCCGTTCAGAATCTCTATAAGCCTCGATTTCCTTATCGCCGGTCATATCTGATGGAATCGGCAGTTTGTCAATATGCCTGGCCTGCTGGCGTCCGTGGTCATACCAGGAATTATATATCTTCAGGAACATCCACTGCGTCCATTTATAATATTCCGGGCTGGTTGTGTTCACCATCCGTGACCAATCATAGCCAAAGCCGAGCATCTTTAATTGACGTGTGAAAGTTTTGATATTCTTTTCGGTGGCATCATTGGGATGTATGCCCGTTGTCATCGAATATCGCTCGGTGGGCAGGCCGAATGCATCGAATCCCATGGGGTGCAACACATTGAACCCCTTCATTTTCTTATAGCGGCCAATGATGTCGGTAGCGGTATAGCCCTCGGGATGGCCTATGTGAAGCCCTGTCCCGCTGGGATAGGGGAACATATCGAGTATATAGTACTTCGGCCCGGACGGGTCTTCGCCGGTTTTATATATTTCATTATCGTCCCAATATTGTTGCCATTTCTTCTCGATCTTCTCAAACGGATAGGATGCCATGAAGATTCCTGATTATTAGATTCAATAAAATAAATTCAATAATTCAAATATTACAGACTTCAAATTTACGGATTTTTTCATTTACGGGGGCGTTGTAAGATAATTGGTTTTGCTTTTTTTAATGGGCAGTGAATTGCAATAATAAACATTTAATCACGTATTTATAATCATTAATACATAAGTGTCCGGGTGGCTAATAATGAGGGCATTAATATATAACTGAATGCAATGAGAAGTAAAAAAGAAATCAAAGGACTCTGCCATGAAATATCTTATTCCCTTTATATTAGTTTTTATTATCTCTTGTAGTGCTAATCGTATATACAATGATAGTACCGAATGGACATACACAGTAAAAAACAGCGAGTTGGATTCTGTGGATTCATTATCGCTTAGCTTCGCCGATAATTATTACTCCGGCATCTATCCAAAGGTCAAATGGTATTTCGAATCTAAAGCAAATGAATCGATAACTTTAGCTTTTAGTGCCGAATCTGCTGTAACGGATAATTCTAATAGAATAAGAATTCACCCGCCGATTGGAGCTTATCTTGATTTTACTGAATTATTACCATACCCGGAAGTAAATTTCCCGATAAGGACTGGGGATACTTATACTTCTAATCATAATGTAAGATCACATAACAATATGTTTGGCGGAAGAGAAGTGAACGGAACTCTGTCAGTTACAGGCAAAGTATTATATAAGGACAAATTATTGTCGGATTCATGCTGGGTGATTGAAGGTAATAATATTATTGGAAATTATTCTTCAAAGTATTACTTCCATGATCGGCTCGGATTCGTTTATTTTTACTATCAGGATGACAGTCATTCCATTGAAATTAATTTAGAATCTCTCAAATTTATTATCGAGCATTA
>JAJRTW010000037.1 GCA_024278075.1 Bacteroidota bacterium
ATATAGCGATAAAGTAATACTAAAGCTGTCATGCCGGACTTGATCCGGCATCCATCTTAATATAGCCATACAGCTTATGAATACTGGATTCTGAAACAAGTTCAGAATGACAAGTCATAGTATTCAGGTTTATATTAAGAATTGCTCTCATTTTTAACCGGACAGTAATAATATCAAATGAATTAATAGCATCAATAATATTAATCAATTAATAAAAATATTAGTATAAATCAGCGGTTGGGGGTAGAAATAATCAATCTTATTGCTTTCCGGATTCATCTTGATTAAAAGAATCTTTTACATTATTATTCAAAGAATCGGCCGCCACGATTTTACTCGAATCAACAGGTTCGGAAATAATCATCGACTTGCCCGAAACCCTCACATAGCCCGACATCTCAAGATATTTTAATGAAGTGAATTCAGTATTGTAGAATGGATATATCCCGGGCGACTTCGGAAGCCAGACGAGCGTTCTGGTTTGTGCGGGAAGGATTCGCAGATTGACATTATTGGCGCCAAGAATTGCAAAGCCAATCGATTTGCCGCTTTTTTGCTGCAAATTCGTCACGTGGAACCGCACCTCGTCGCCCACCTTGATATTTCCAATCGTATCGGGGGTGAATTTGGAGACGGCGGCGGCCATATAGACATGCACAATATTGTTTTGACGTCGCACTTTGGCCTTGTTCGCCGATTTGGTGGCATATAAATGGTGATTATTCTTGATCGAAATGATTTTATTTATATTCGATTTTATAACTGCCGCCTCGATAAACTCTGCCGATTGGGGAGCGCCGGCTACTGGGAAATCAAGCAGTATCTTCATCTTATTTCCCGATATATCAATCATTTGAGCCGATTGTGCAAAGTCCGTGCCGGTTGGAATGAACCTGTCGTGCGATTCTGCATTCAAAGAAATAATGAAATCGCCGAAGGGTTTGGCGGTGCCGGAGCCGGGCAGCAGTATATTTTGCGGCGAATAATGGACATTAATCCTGCCGGAAACTTCGCCGGAGGAAAGCCGCCATTTAACAATCTCGGAAGTCTCAAATGCTGCCGTATAGACATTTCCATCGGAATCGAATGCGGAGTTGACCGGGCCAATGCCGACGTTTTCCACCTCGTTTTCCAGTACGGCTTTATAATTCAAAATCGTAATACCGGCAATTTCGCCGTCATTTTTCTCGTCATTAATTGCCGCCAGCATCTTCGAGAATGAAAACACTACCGCCGCCGGAGCAAGCCGGCCGTTGGAAATGATATATTCCCCGTCCGGGCTTACGTCAACGCCCATCGGGGATTTGGGTGCCGGCAGCAAATACACAAGCCCCGGAATTTCAGCCGGATCCAGCGTATAAACGAAATCATTTAGCTCCGATTTGGCTGTTTGCTTTGGCTCATCGTAGCGATTAATATAGTAATGCGATTTGATAATCTTATGTTTAACATCATCGAAGGCCTTTTCGGCAGCTTTCCAGTTAATTGCGGCTATATAGTCCGAGTCATACAGGGCGGAATTGGCATTAAGATCATCAAATGCCTGCTCGGAATTATAGCAGGACAGGAATGCCCAGCCATGCGAGGCGCCCCTGCCGGCATCGCCCGCTGCAAAATTGAAGCCGGGCAGTTTCACCTGGAATGCAATGCTCATTTTGCCATCGGCGGCCAGCTTCACGAACGTAGCCATGCACTTAAAATTCTGATTAGTCGCAATTGAGGTATCTTTCTGCGGCACCGGCACAGCAAACCGCGATGCAGCAATAATATATTCCGAATTTTCGGTTATAATGGGAGAGGCAGTAGTGCCGGCTGAGTTGGGCAGCTCGCAAATCTCCACGGTTTCGAAGGTGGCAAGGTTGATTCTGGCAATTCTTGGCGTGTTGGCGGCACTAACAAAGAGCCACCGGCCGTCGTAGAGGCCATCGGTTTGCGAAAGAGCCGTGCCGGAGGCATCATCCCAGGGGATAAAACCATAAACTGTGCGGAGCAGAGCCTTAGTTTCGGGCGAATAGCCGTAGCCGGTGGCCGGATTGCGGGAAAAAACCGGGATAGTCGATAGCATCCTGCCCGAAGGAAAGCCATAGACATAGATTTGGCCTGCATTACCACCGGAGAAGAAGCCATAGAATTGGTCATGCTCTCCCGGGGGCGTATAAATTTTCTTAGCGGCGAGGGCCAGATAGTCAACGGGCGGTTTTTCGGCGTCATCGCCGCAGCCGGAAATGAAGGCAAAGCCGATTAACAGGAGGATTATTATGTATGGATGTTGTTTCATCGATTTGGAATTGAGCATGATACGTAACATATTGGAGAAAATGGAATTTGAATTATTGCCTGCGTTTTCATATTGTCATTTATTAGCCATTCGGGCTTAAAGCCGCTATGCTGCGGCAAAATATATAGCGACATTATGTATATCGACAGTTTTAGTTTAATATGTAGTTCTTATGATTAATGCAGGATAAGCAGCGAACTTTACACTTTGCGGGGCTGGCCGCAGCCTGAATACGGCTATCTTGTTTCTGCCAGGAGTTACAGCTGGCGGCCGGTTAAAGTTGAGGCTGTCTGCCAAGTGTGACTCATGGCAGAAGAAGGAATAATTTGAGCGTAAATAAATAAGTCGCAGGAACCTAATATAATTCCTGCGACTTTGGATTAATCTGCCATCAACGAAAAAGAAGCGGCTTACCGGATATATATAATTTTCTCCGAAATAGATATACCCTGCAGAGCAATCTTGCAAATATGAACACCGTAATTAAAGCCTAACTCGAATATACCCTGAAAAATACGAAGCTCTTCAGTAAAAGTCCCGCAATATTCGGGTTATAATAACATGACGGTGGAAATTACCACCGTCATGTGTGTCCGCTTTGGTCTTTTTATTTTTCTACTCATTAACCCGAATTTTTTTATTAATAATCAGGGATGCCTGACTGGTAATGGGAAACCGATGTTTTGGAACACTCAATTATGAGCCAAAGATGATTGCCATTGTGTCAGCGTAGCCCTCTTATTTCTAAATAGATACGGAACCATTGAATAGAAGGCCCGGAATATTCGGATTAAGTTGGCTCAATCTCTTTATGAACGTTCATATAGTTCCATATTTCGAAGAATTTATTCTGATCCAGATCTGCTAATATCCACGCCTTTGCAACGTGTTCCTTATTCCAAAAATCTGTCCACCAGCTACTGATGTCTGCTAATGCTTCGAATTCAATATCTACATGGCTTGCTTCCCCCGGATACAGTTTATTATCAGGTAAATTATGCCAGCCATTGCCACTTGTTGGCTTTGCATAACCAGTCCCTTCCACGCATATCCTTGCATTGTTGAAAATGATTCTCGGTTGCTGAACAATGCCTGCTGAATATGCAACGTTGGCACCTGTTAATCTTAGGGTGAATTTTTCACCAACATTGATATCACTGCCAACTTTAGAAATTACTCGAACTGACAATCTTAGATAACTTCTTAAATTGTCATAAAATGAATCTGCGCTCATGATATTACCTCAATAATTGTAGAAAATTTCTATTAATATTTTAATGATAATTCTGCAAGCGGCTATGGTGGTTTTTTAATCATCTCATTCTCACCTCCTTTTATCGCTTTGTTGATATCACATCATTTTCAATAGATGTATTCATCAGTGTGTCAGTAGTTTAGCAGTACCGTCAGTCGCCGGTATAGGATTGGTTGAAACTGGTCCCGGGAATAAGCTTTGAATTTCCTCAAAAGCTGAAGAAAAGAACATAATATCGCCTGATAATGTGTCAGGCATAATTCATTATTAATTCGAAAACAGCAAAGTCAAATCACCCCTTGAGTTCTCCTTCTATCAAGGAGAGGATTTATCGGAGGTGAACTTTAACGATGTTCTAATGTTGACACGTCACTATCTGCTTACCGGATATATATAATTTTCTCCGAAATAGATATACCCTGCAGAGCAATCTTGCAAATATAATTCCCGCTTTCGATATTTCCTGGCCTCCATTCGAATTCATATTCACCATCGGCCAACAGTCCGCCGTGAACCGAATGAATTTGAATCCCGCCAAGATTGCAGATTGATATTGTCACATCTGAAGTTTTGTTCATTGTAAACCTGATACTCAACATATCCGAAAAAGGATTGGGCGAAAATATCAAATTCGAAATAATACTGCTGATAGATTCAAGATTATTCACAGCGGAAGGGTCAGCTGTTTTGAATCTGAAAGTCTCAGACCAGTCGCTGCTGCCGCCATCGTTTTTTGCCAATACATGCCAGTAATAGTATTGCCCGCCATTTAATTTGGAAAATATTTTCATGCTATTATTCTTAAGGCTCTTCATCTCGAAGAATATTTCGGCAAAATCCTCTCTATGTGAAATTTGCACGTGATAGCTGCTGACGTTTTCAGCTTCCGCCCACTTAAGAGTCGGCTTTACAGTAATCCCCTCGGAGTCGTCGGGCGGCGAAATTAATGAAGGCCGCTGCGGCAGCGCCATCACAGAGAAATCCCAAGTTTCCGTCCATTCTCCGGCAACTTCATGGTTAAAAGCCCGGACCCGCCAGTAATATGTTTCTCCAGCCGGCAAAGGCTCTTCTCTGTCGTATGCATTCCCGGATATATTTTCAATATCATAATCAATATTTTCAAAACTGTTATCGATTGATATTTGAAGCTGATAGCTGGTTTTATTGCCATAAATATATTTATAAACGACTTCACTCCAATCGAAAAGCGGAGTTGAAATATGATCGGTCAGATTATTTTCAGGCAGCAATAATTCAGGCGTTCCCGGAATGGGAATGCCAACATAGAAGAACCATACAGTAGACCAATCGCTTGTGAGCGAGCTGTTTATTGACCGGACCCTCCAATAATAATAAGCATTTTCTGTTAAGCCGTTCAGCCGAATATTGGTTTCAAAAGTTTCCTTGCTGAACGGAATGATGGTGAAGCCCGGGTCCAATGCTACCTGAACTTCATATTTTTCGGTGCCGCCGGTTTTTCTCCAAATCAGCCTTGTCTTTTCAATATTATTAGCACTAAGATTCAACGGTTCCTGCAACTGCGGGGGAGCCAGAAAAAGCATCCTCAATTCATCATTATACGGCAGGACGTATTTCGCATTAGCAGCAAAATCCATATATGTTCTTGCAAATCCATTGGAATATTTAACAACAATACTGTCAACAATGCCTGCAGCACCAATACCAAAATGCAATTCACTTGACGCCTGCGAAGCCCTTGCGGTTATCACCGAGCCGGGCAAGTCCCTGAAATATGATTGCCCGCCGGCATATAACGTTACCGACGTACCGAAGCCGTCGGCGGATACACCCAATGCCGGACTGCCCGACAGCCTGAACGAAACCCAGTTGCCAGCCTTCTTCATATCATTTCTATATAGCTTAACGTTTTCCTTTGCGCTGCCAATAAGCAAATCCATATCGCCGTCGCCGTCATAATCCAGCCTGATTGGCGACCATGCTCCGTGGACAGGCTCTGTTAATTCCCATGTTAAATCCATTAGTTTATAATTATCGTCTGGCCCCTGATTGATATATAGCCGAGAGAATCTATCCACACCGGCTCCTTTTTTATCATAAGAATATTGGCAGTGGAACAGGTCGAGATAGCCGTCCTGGTTCAAATCCACCCAAACGATTCCGGCATTCATTTCAAAGAATTTCAACCCTGAAGAAGGTTGTGCATTAATGAAGTTGAAATTCGGCGGCCCGCTATTTGCGAGAATCAATGACGGATTGGAATATGCACCGCGCCAGTCGGGATGGCCAAGATTGCCGATAGCCAAATCTACGTAGCCGTCGTTGTTATAGTCTCCCCAGTCCGATCCCATGCCATGGCCGAAATACTGAGGAGATGCCGTAGGCACGCCGCGTGCTCCGGTTTCCGCTCCAACTTCGGTGAAAGACCCGTCTCCGTTATTTCTATATAATAAATCCGGAGCAAGCCGGTATGTGGCCACGAATATATCCGGCAGGTTGTCTTTGTTATAATCACAAACGCTCGCCCCCCAGCAATCGTAGTACGGAGCCGGTTCGCCGGCAGCTATACCCGAGGATTCCGTAATATTTTCAAATTTCCTGCCGCCAAGGTTCTTAAACAATTGATCGGGGTAATATATCTCAACAGTATCAACAACCCTGCGGCCATAAGCAATAAATAAGTCAAGCAGGCCATCGCGGTTATAATCAAGCCACATCGGCGATACGGTCGGCTGGTCCAGCACTACCACAGGGTCTGTATCATCTACGAAAGTCCCGTTGGCGGTGCCGTAATATATCTTGTCGTTGCCGTTGCCCGCTGCGGCAAAGCAGTCCATGTAGCCATCATTATCCACATCGGCCCAAACAGTGCCGAATGCGGTAATATTTATTTCGGCTGTTACATTGCGGAAGCTGCCGTCTTTGTTATTCTCATAGAACTTCGAGCCGATAGCAATATCGTCCCAGCCATCGCCATTCCAGTCGGCAGCCGAAACAATATCAGCGCCAAATACGTTCCCTTCATCATCTACAATCCCAGCTTCTGTGGTAACATCCACGAATTGCGGCGCCGGTGGAGATGCCGAACTGCTATCGGACGGATAGTCGTAGTTTACAACTAATCTGACCAGGAAGTCACCATTTGCAGCGTAATATTGCCCGGGGCCGCCTAATGAATTGGTGGTGAAAGGGTCCATCAGCCATGAGCTTAAAGGCGATATCGTACCATTATTGTCAATGGCAAACCATGGGCCATTATTATTTAGGATATGCTGAATAATAATCCTGTCATATCCATCCAACTTTAGATTCTGTACAGGGAATTCATACCATCCCGGAGTTCCGTCATAATCAAATATAATCGGGTCGGCGATTTGATTATAATGCAGCACCCACTGCGTGGGGACAACGAAAGATTCCGATGGGTCGCCAACTATATAAATAGTATCCCTGCCGGGAGCAGAGCCAGCATAGTAAATACGGATTTCTTTAATAATGCACGGCCCGCCAGGCGATAGAATAACGGATTCCTCCCAGCCCGGACGGTTAAAATAATTCGATGATGGCGAGCCATTATCATTTTGAATAACAATATCCTGCGACGTTGAAATCCTTAGAAACATAAACAATAAAACCGGAAGCAAGTATAAAATTTTCATAGTATTAACAGCTGTCATTAGTGAATATTATAATATGGTATAATTAAATAAAAAACTGTATTAATTCAAAATAAAACTTAAAAATATGATTTAGACTAAAGTCCTGTCAACTGTAATATGTCATTCCGGACTTGTTGAGTTCAGTGAAATCCCGCTATCGGGAATCCGGTATTCATGGCCTTTTAGCGTATCGAGTCACACTGAGCGGAGTCGAAGTGTTATCATGGTTCGACAAGTTTATCCTGAGCCAGACCGAAGGGCTTGGGATGACAAGTCATATTATTCAACCGCATATTTTGAACGATTCTCATTATTAACCGGACACTACTAATATAGCAATATATAAAATTACGAGAGTTAAGATTTATTCACAATACGTAGAAATACGGATTTTCGCAGCGCTGTCAAAAACAAATGTTTTTTGGAACGTATTTTTCTCATTACTCCATTTCCATCTGAATCGCTGCTGCTGCAAATTATTTATATTTTTAATATTTGAATAATTTTGCTAATTTTTATATATACTTCGAATCATAAACAAAGAATAACATAAAAAATATGAAAGAAAACTCAACCTCATTCGGCGGCAGGAAAGTAACAGCCGGCATCATCGGCAACGTACTCGAATGGTACGATTTTGCCGTATACGGCTATTTTGCAACTATTCTCTCCGGATTATTTTTTCCTGAGGAAGACAAAGTGGTAGCATTGATAGCCACTTATGGGATATTTGCCGCCGGCTTTCTGATGCGCCCCATCGGTGGTATGATCTTCGGCGTTATGGGCGATAAATTGGGCAGGAAGAAAGCGTTGACGGCTTCGGTCATCTTAATGGCTCTCCCAACGTCAATGATTGGCCTGCTGCCAACCTACGAATCGATTGGAATGTGGGCGGCACTGCTGCTGACCGTACTGAGGTTGCTGCAAGGCTTGTCCGTTGGCGGTGAATTGACCGGTTCGATTTCGTTCATTGTGGAAAATGCCCCGCAGGACAGGCGCGGCTTCTTTGGCAGTTGGACTATTGTCGGTGCGGTGGGCGGAATTTTGCTCGGGTCGCTTGTTGGAATGCTGCTGACATTGATGATGGATGCCGAAGCCCTTAGCAATTGGGGATGGAGGCTGCCTTTCCTTGCCGGAATTCTAATTGGAATTGTCGGACTGATTCTCCGAAGGGACATGAACGAAGGCGAGGATTTTGAAAAACTCAAGGCAAGCGGCCAAATTTCAAAATCGCCGCTGAAGGAATTCTTCCGTGATCATACGCGTACCGCTATTGTAACTGTGTTTTCAATATGGTGTTTTGCCGTGTCGTTCTATATGCTGTTTGTTTATCTGGCAAGTTATACCCATACTTTTCTTGGCTTTAAATTGGAAGAAGCCTTGTCCATCAACACTTTCAGCATGGTCATACTGATGGGCATCATATTGCTTATGGGACATTTATCCGATAAATTCGGCAGGAAAAAAGTATTGATCGCCGGTTTTATCGGGTTCATTATTTTTTCTGTCCCGTTGTTTATGATAATTGACCTGGCGGAGTATTGGCATATTCAATTTGCGCAGATAGCATTCGCTTTTATTGTTGGCACTCAGCAGGGAGTTTTTCCTGCGGCATTGGTGGAACGCTTTCCCACAAGAATAAGGTATACGGGATTATCGGTCAGCTATAACTTCGCACTTGCCATATTCGGCGGTACAACTCCGATGCTGGCTACATGGTTGATACATATAAGCGACGGGGATATTTTGATGCCGTGTTATTATTTGATGTTTAGTGCTATAGTCAGTTTAATTGCCGTCTCGAAATTCGAAGAGACATATAAGAAAAAACTTGAGTAAGATGATTTCAATTATATCATTTCCCTCCTTGTTGAGCTTGCGAAATCCCGATCCTTCGGGAAGAAGGGATTTAAGGGTGTGTAATTCCATTTTTTCCACGAATTAAAAAACTCGTAGCTTTTTATTCTGTATTGGATTGCCACGTGCTTCAGCTTGTGGGTTGTTATCTCTTAGTTTCTTTATTATATCGAATAATTCGTACAATTCCTTGGAATTTATTGAATCAAAGTTGCTATTGAGCTGGTTTGCAAAATCCGCCTCGACCTGCTGCCAAAAGCCATCATCCATTTCATTAATAACGAGCCTCAAACTCCGGGCATCCTTCTTATCTTTTTCTATTTTCAGAAAGCCTCTCCTTTGAAGGCTCACGGCTATTTGTTTGGCATTCTGCCTTGTTGTACCAAGTGCTTTAGCTGCCTGGTTCAGCGAAGGCGGGCCATCTGTGTTCTTCTTAATCGCATCCAGGAATAGAAACTGCCGGCGTGTAAGTTTACTATTGGTGTGTAAAGCCTCATATGGAATAAGACAAACCGGCTATTAATAAATTTATTATATTGTAGAAAATATTTTGGAGATATTATGGCTAGACAACCGCGCCTAACGGCAGAAAAAAAGGTTATGATTTTAAGGGAACACTTAGAT
>JAJRTW010000038.1 GCA_024278075.1 Bacteroidota bacterium
CAGGGGGTTGTCCTACAATCTGCAAGGCATAAGGGCATAATAAATCCATTTCCTTGCACTTTCTAATTGAATAGTTTTCGTAATTACTATAACAATAAACAATTAGTACTTTTTGAGGGCAATCTAATTAACAATAGTTATTTTAACTCTAATTTCACAAATATAACATGCTATTTTGTGTTTTGTTACACTTGTGCACCTCTCATAAATAATTACACTATCTTGCTAACTTATCTTTGGCAGCAAGGAAAAGCCGTCAGGACGGGAAGTCCTGACGGCACAAAAAACTCGTGGCTATTTATCTTTTGTAAATGTCAATTGCTTGCAATCTGTATCTAAAACAGCACAATATAGGACAAAATTCAGCTTATTAATGTGATTAGCACTTTTTGGCTACTTTTTGACCAGACACTATTGATGTTAATTTCCATTTATGGTTAACGACAATGAAAAATATCCAATTTCAGTTATTAAACAACAATTATATAAATAATGGAACCTTAACCTATGAAAATATAGTGAAATATCTTAAATTTGCCATTCAATTTGATCTCGAATAATTAATATTTCAAACTAAACAACAGGACAAGCAAATGAGCAGAGCAAACAATTTTAGCGCCGGCCCGGCAATTCTTCCGGTAGAGGTTCTGGAAGAAACCAGCAAAGCAGTTAAAGATTTCGGCGGCCTCGGAATGTCGATAATGGAGATGAGCCATCGCTCTAAGGAATACGATGCGGTATTTGTGGAAACGCAAAATGACGCACTGAAGTTAATGGGCCTGTCGCCCGTGGATTACACCGTGCTTTTCCTTGGCGGCGGTGCCAGCCTGCAGTTTCTTATGATACCGTATAATTTCCTGTCCGGCAGTGCCGATTATGCCAATACCGGAGCATGGTCAAAAAAAGCAATCAAAGAAGCTCAATGGGTGGGGAATTGCAATGTAGTGGCCACCTCCGAAGACACAACATTCAACTATATCCCGAAGAATATACGGTGGAACGCCGATGCGGATTATGCCCATTTTACTACTAACAATACAATCTACGGCACCAGGTGGCTGGAATTGCCAGAGGTTGGCGATGTGCCGTTGATAGCCGATATGTCGTCGGATATTTATTCGAGGGAAATTGATTTCTCGAAATTCAGTCTGATTTATGCAGGAGCGCAAAAGAATATGGGCCCGGCCGGGGTTACTATGGTTGTTATCAAAAATGAATTCTTCGAAACAAAGGCTACCGGCAAAGCTCCCACTATGCTGAATTATAAGACACATATCGACAAAGGGTCGATGTTCAACACGCCTCCCACATTGCCGGTTTATATAGTCGGCAGGACGTTCAAGTGGATAATGAGACAGGGCGGCCTGGCAGCGATTCAGGAGATGAACGAGCAAAAAGCTGCTCTGCTTTATGATTATATCGACGCAAACACTGATTTTTATAGAGGGACGGTCGGTGACAAAAACGACCGCTCGATTATGAATGTAACATGGAATCTGCCCACGGCTGAATTGGAAGCTAAATTTGTGGCCGAAGCCAAGGCTCGCTATAATATGACGAACCTGAAGGGCCACCGCTCGGTTGGTGGCTGCCGTGCTTCCATCTATAATGCATGCCCGCGGTCATCGGTGGAGGCATTGGTTAGCTTCATGGAAGAATTTATGAAGGATAATAAGTAGGAATCGCATATAAGAATCACTTGCCGTTGCCTGGCTGCCATGCTCCGGATTGGTTGCAAGCTATATGTGAGCTATAATAGCTGTGCTGCATTTATTTGTGCTGCATTTATTTGTGCTGCATTTATTATATTGAGATTTCTGAAGAAGATAGATTCCTGCTGCCACCGCTGCAATTTGTATATTGACTTTGGATAAACTTCAGAGGCAATCTGTTCACCGCATGAATACCGGATTCCCGTTAAAGTTTTGTGGACATGGGAATAACTTAAGGCCAATTATTTGGAAATTTCAAATAAGCAATTAATTAAACAGGAGAGGTTAAAATGAAAAAAAAGCTTGCTACGATTAAGAATATCGCAATAGGAATATGCATAGCTTCGCTTTTCTTCGTATTGATTTCGGCAAAATCCCCGCTGCCCGGGACGGCAAAAAAATATGAAGCATTGACGGCCGAGAGCAAAAGCGAACTGAATTCGGACGTGAATAGCTATATGAAGAAAGGCTGGCAGCCGCTGGGCGGGGTGTCTATGGCTTACAACAAAAATGGCTCGGCCCGCTTTTCGCAAGCTATGGTGAAATAATCCGAATGCCGAGCATTATCAAAATAGACCCAAAAGAATTGAGATTCGAGTTTTCCCGCTCCGGGGGGCCGGGCGGGCAAAATGTGAATAAAGTGGAGACATCGGTGCAGTTGATTTTTGATATTGCAGGTTCCACTTCATTGCCCGGGCCTGTCAGGCAGCGGTTAATTCGAATTTCAGGCAGGCGGATAAATAAAGATGGCTGTCTGATAATTTCTTCACAAAGATACCGCAGCCAACTGAAAAACAAGCAGGATGCTATCGACAAGCTTAAAGCTCTTATTGCCAGAGCTTCGGAACCTCCCAAGCCCAGGAAAAAGACAACTCATACGAAAGCATCGAGAGAGAAAAGGCTGGCAGAGAAAAAACTTATGGCCGTTAAGAAGAAGTTGAGGGGGAGAGTAATCGATAGCGATTGAAATAACTCTATTGCAATATTTCGGACATGTTTTGTAATGACTTAATAAATCTAATATTTACGAAAAGTCATTCTGAGCAGAGCGAAGAATCCAGAGACCGCATGAATACTGGATTCTTCACGGAGTTTATCCTCAGCCAGGCCGATCGTGTCTATAGTTCGACTCCGCTCACTATGTCATTAGAATAGTCACCCGGAGCCCTTCGGCAGTCTATCCCGAGCGAAGTCGAAGGACTCAGGATAAACTCAGTCACTACGCTCAGAATGACTGTCTTATCGCTGTTGTATTTGCTAATTTGTACAAAAATGACAATTCCCCTATTATTCAGCAGTTTCTATTGATGAGTGTAATAGTGGGAAGGATGATTCGTTCACTTTCCGGATTAATCAAAATTTAAACCGTAGGAAACCCCTGCCGAAACCCACCTGCCGGGCATGAAAATATTAGCAAGATCGAAATATTCCGCATCGAATAGATTGGATATATTCAGATAAACATCAAAACCGGAAAATCTCTTCGACAGCTTCATATCCGATAGCCAATAAGGATTGAATTTTACTTCAATATTATCAGAATATCTTATGAATGTTCCGTTGCGGCTTTTATAGAGCAATTTCCAGCTAATAAGTATATCATATACAGAATTGTGGGTTATACCAATAACGAGGTTATGCCTTAGATTATCCAGGAAATACTTTGAAATATAATTGCCGCTTGATTTATCAATATACATATAGCTGTATGAGAGGCGAAATTTATTAAATATATTCCAATTGCTTTTTAATAGCCCGAGATTGACTACCGCCGAAAGGTCAATACCGATGCTATTAACATTGGTAAGGTTTTCAGTCTGCCATTGAAGAGTATCGTTCCTCTTAACCCAGTCGATAATATTTTTGCCCAACCTGCTAAAAGCCGAAAATGACCCCGATAATAATTCATTGGAATATTTAACACCGGCTTCATAAGTCAGGGCTTCTTCCGGACCAAGGCCGGGATTGCCTTTAATAGATGGGCTGTTATAGTAAAGGTCTGTGAAAGTAGGCGTTCTCAAAGACCGGTTGATTGAAGCAAATACCTTGAGATTATTTATTAGCGGAAAGCTTATATCTATCCCCGGGTAAATCTCCAGCCCGAATTTTGAATTCCAGTTTAGCATTGTGCCGGCAGAAACAGAGAAGGCATTGCCATTGTATAGATATTCGGCATAGGCGCTGTAGATTTCCCGCGAATCCTGCTTTGTGAAAAAGCCGTCCGGTTCGCCCGGCACAGATAATGTATCGCCGGTTGGAATTCCGAGCACATTGCTTCTAATATTTTCGGATCTGATTTCAAATCCGCCCGAAACCGTTTGCGAGCCAAAAGAGAATGATGTATTCACCTGCGCCCCGAATACGTCCGTCAAGTGGTAATTATGATTTTTATACCACGAGTCGGGATCGGAGCGAAATAGCTCAAACCTGTCCTGGTTCCTCCGGAAATAGACATTTGGGGAGAATTTAACTATATCGCCTGTGGAGAAAGACAGATTAGCGAAAGTAGTTTTAGTCTGTTCGAATTGATTGGGGAATTTAGCAGAATAAAAACTATTTGCACCAAATTGCTTGTCTGCATAGCCGGCCTGAAGGTTCAAAGATGATTTATCGAAGGAATACTTTCCCTGATAGAATAAATTATATATATCGAAGTCGGTATTGCCGATATATCCGTCCGACTTGCTCTTGGATAAAGACAGCCTGCTATTGAAACCGGCAGATGAAAAAGAAGGCGAAACCGATATTTTATACAGGCCGTTCTGCCCGGCGTCAAGATTCATATTCAGGCCGGTTGAATTGCCCGGGTCGGTAATAATATTGACCGCTCCGGAAAAAGCATTCGGCCCCAACACCCTTGACCCAGGCCCTGAAAGAACTTCAATCCTTACAATACTCTCGGGGCCGGCGGGGATATTGAAATTGTGATGGCCGGTTTGCGGGTCATTGATCGGCACGCCGTTAAGCATTATTAAAGCCTGCTCAAAAGTTCCGCCCCGTATGCTTATGTCCGACTGGACGCCCAACGGGCCGCGCCGGCGTATATCAACATTGGCCGCATATTCAAGAATATCGTCAATCGAGCTAACCGGCATCGAGATTATCTCGTCACGATTGATAACCGAAACCACCCGCGAAATCTCCCTGTAAACCTGCGGAACCCTGCTTGCAGTAACGACTACTTCGTCTTTGACAAAAGTTGTGTCTGCCGATATTGACAAATTTGGATTAATGATAACTAAGAAAAGAAGCAAAATGAATTTATTGATATTCCGATTGCAGGGCATAAGAAATTCTCACGGCTAATTTCACATAAAAGCGGGAATAACTTAAATATACTAACTCAATTAGCCAAAGAAAATATTATCGCAGCCAAGTATAATATGCGATGAATTTGGCGTATGCGCAATCAAATGCCGGAATAGAGAACAAACACGGGCGGACTTAATATTAAATCAACAAAATTATCTATATATTTGCATCCAATACAACCGCTGGCATAAGAAATCTTATACGATGATTGGCCATATTGACACTACGAGTATTTAGAATGAAAAAGAATTTATATAGCTCAATTGTAATCACTTTTATCCTTTTGTTATTCCTCTTTATGCCATCTCTGAGGGCAATATACAAATTCTTGCCATATCATGGCCTTATATCAGTGTGCTTGGGTTTTTCCCTGATTATTATTTATTTTTTTATACTGAATAATTTTATACTGAATAAGAAGAAGAATGCGGGGAAGAGTGGAGTGTTTAAATCTAAAGTGTTCCCGTGGAATTATTCGGCCTATATTGTCATATTAATATTTGCCATAGCTGCCTTTATCATCTACCCGATTGCAGATTCCCGCAAAGATATAGGCAAAGGCTCGACCGGCGATGACGCTATGATCGTCGCTGCCCTTACAATCCCGGGCGATGGCCGGCTCTATGACGTGGCCCTTTATGATGGCGCCCCCGTCAGCCCCGGCCCGGGTTGGATACTATTAAATGCCCCGTTTGCTTTGCTGGATATATTCTGGCTTTGCTCGGTGTCCTATATATTTTTGTCGATATTTCTGTATAGGCAATTCCCCGGAAGAAACCGGCCTTCCCTAATTATTCTACTATTATTATCAACATCATTGTTCTTTTGGGAAATGCTTGTTAACGGCCATGACTTGATAGCCATAGGCTTTAGTTTTGTAGTGCTGGCAATTCTTGCTTTCAGGTATTTTTCGCAGGGTCAGAGTTCCCTTGCAGCACTAATCAGCTTGGCTTTTCTCGTTTGTGTGGTGTCAACATCAAGAATCGTATTTATTTTCTTACCGGTTTTATTAGGGATTTTGGCTGCAAAAAAGGATATTAGGAAAGCCATATATTTCATGCTTGCCAGTATTCTTGTTGCCCTGATATTCCATGGTTTTTACTTTTCCATAAGTGATTATTACCAGCCGCTTCACTTGCTCCGGCGAGGCTCCGGGAACGTAGCTTTGCCAATAATCATCATCGGTATGATTGCTACATTGGGGGGTGTTATCACACTATTTTACAGAAAGGCCGAGACACTCGAGGATTGGTTCCTCTCAATTTTCTATTGCCTTGCCATTCCACTTGCATTCATTGCTTTTGGCGAACTAAATGCCGTTGGGTGGGACTTTTCGAAATGGGAAGGGGCAAACAATCTGATGCCGGCAATACCGGCAATGCTTTTCTATATTGGCGAAAGGTTCAGACAATAGTAAAGGCTCTGCCGGTGGTTGGAAAGAGCCTGTTAGGAAATTTAAGTGTATAATTATCCGATCGAACGAAACTGCTAAAGCCCGGGTGGATAAGCGGCTGTATTTGATTTCTTTTTAAGTTCGTAAGGATCATGTTGAATATTCGTATTTGGCAGGCATCTGATTAAGTTCGCAATCTGCTCGAATGGAATTTTATTGCCCGAAAGGTTCAGCATTTTCAATTTCGTCAGTTTGCAAAGTTCATCTATGGGAATATCTTTTAGCTTGTTGCTGCTTAAATTAAGATATTTCAACTGGCTAAGAGTGCCTATAGTTGGTGGTATCATTTTTATTTTGTTGTCGGATAAATCAATATACTCCAACTTCGTATACGTATTTAGCCCTGCAATGTCTTTTATTTTATTATTTCTAAGGCTCAGGTTCTTAATGCCATTAGGCAGGCCTGAAGGTATGGCCTTCAACTTTTGGTTGTCAAGATTAACAATTATACTGCCGATGCGTTTGTTGCCGCTTCCAAGCCGCAGGAGCAAATGCCTGATGGCGATTGGGCTGCCATCGGGTTGAGTAATAATATCTTCGTAAATGGCCAGGGCTTTTTCGAAGTAGTCAATAGCCCTATCCTGCATATTTTGGTCTTCGTAATAGTATCCCATGAACTCGTAACCAACAGCGGTCCAGTACTTATCCCTCGATTTCTTAACAAGCTGAATGCCTTTGGAGAGATATTCCATAGCTTTGTCATATTCGGCACCCTCGCGATATGTATTGCCCAGTTTAATATAGCGTTTGCCAAGCTCCGGGTTGCTCTGCGATCTCAATTCAACTGGATTACAGCTGCTGACTATGTAAACCAGAACTGTAATTATCAATAATTTTAATGTCATGATATTTTCCTTAAGAATCTGTACTAATCTGCATCATCGAATAATAATCCAGAATGCCCGACAGGCAAGGCCGTATTTAAAGCAGATTACTGACAATATTTCATTCTCAATTTCAATTCAATATTTGCTGTGCAGTCTGCTTAACCTCTTAATAATCCATATAGATACAAAACCGTAGCGCAAATCGGGGCATAATATCACCGGTCAATCTAACAAATCATAACAATGATCATTCCATAGGGATATTCTCATTCCAAAGGACAGGGAATGGAAATACGGTTTGCCCAAATCCAATCTGAATGCATTCGCATTAAGCACTAATGGCTCTGTGAAAATAAATCCGGTATATCCGATGAATACTTCCAAAGGTACCAGCGTGTTGAATTTGGATATATAAAATTCGCTATTAATAACTCCGCCGTGCATTTGAAAATCGCTGTTGATAATATTATCAGCTTTTCCATCGCCCCAGAAGTATCCGCCGCCGAACTTGAAGCCTAAATTTATATTCTCATGGTTTATTATTTCCGGGAAGTTGCCTTTGACCCCGAGTATGTACATATCAGAGTTCCATTTAACGTCACCTGAGGGATATATCAGATCTCCCGGGAGCCTGTAGAATTCCGGCCGAGTCCGAGTGGATATGAATTTAGGATAGATGTAAGAAAAATAAAATTCTATATTTCTACCCAGGCCAAGCAGCATTGCGGCATTTAGCGAAATCGTCGTACCGACGGACAATTTGGAATCAAGATTATCGGAACGTGTAAATATATCGTAGCCCTCAATGGACGCTGAAAGTATCGGCATGTAATGCCGCCACTGATTCAAATATAACTTGTTAAGCTTTCTTCGAAGCTCGATTAGGTTATCATGGTGTACAAGCTGTAGAGTATCAATCGAAAAAACCAAACTATCAATAATTGAAATAAAGTGTTTCCATTTGGTGGCATAAATACTCAAATGCTTGCTGTCGAGCTGACTTTCGAACAGCCTTTTTTCGCCTTCTTCTTTCTCCAGGGCACAGGCCAGCAGTTTGTTTCTCAAACTTTTGATCTCTATATTTGACTCGCTGTCGGGCAGCTGCGTGACAATTCCATTCATTTGCCGGGCGATTGTATAATATTTTACTATTATGTCCACATCGGTGCTTGTTAGTTCATCGAGAGTTGGCTGTTGAATGGCGGGCAGCTTTTCGCCGGGGTTCCATATTTGCATTTGCGCCCTGTATGCAACTGCGTATTGATAATATTCCAAAACTTTCATTGCAAACAGTTCTTCGCTGTCTTCATAAAGTTCCAGCACTGCAATATCAGGTATCGATGGCAGTTTCACTATCGGCTCGGCTGCGAAACTTTTTCCGATAATGATACAAAGCACTGCCAATGAAATAATAATTTTCTTCATTGCTTTACTCCCGGATCAAAAAAACATGGGGGTTGAAACTATTTTGCACGCAGACGCCACACACAAATAGTTTGTTTATTCTTATCTTCCTCGACTCACTACTGTCCGGTTAAAATGAGAGCAGTACTTAATATAAACCTGAATACTATGACTTGTCATTGCGGAACTTGTTTCAGAA
>JAJRTW010000039.1 GCA_024278075.1 Bacteroidota bacterium
AAGTGAGCCAGGCGAGCAGGGGGTTGTCCTGCAATCAGTAAGGCATAGAGTATAATAATTCCATTTCCTTGCACTTTTTAGTTGAATATCTTTTGTTAATACTATACCAATAGACAGTTAGTACTTTTTGAGTTTAATCTATTCACCAATCGAGAATTTCATTATGAAAAGTTTTATAAAGGATTTCGAGAAAATCAGAAGGATAGATGCTTCCGATATGTTTCAGACGCTGAAGGATTTCCCTCAGCAAATTCGCAAGGCCTGCCAAATCGGCCGCGATGCAAGACCGTTTCTTTCAGATGACCCGATAAAAAAATTACTTGTCCTTGGCATGGGCGGCTCGGCCATTGGCGGCGATATCCTCCGGTCTTATCTCGCTGCAATGCCCGGCGCCGATCATATTTCCATATCTGTGAACCGCAGCTATTGCCTGCCCGGCACCGTCGATTCGGACACCCACGTAATCGGCTGCTCGTATTCCGGCGGCACCGAAGAAACGCTTACTGCCTTCAAGGCGGCTGCAACAAAAACCAATAACCTTGCCTGCATCACAACCGGTGGGCGGCTGGCGGAATTGGCCGGAAATGCCGGATCAGCAATAATTACGATTCCGGGCGGCATGATGCCTCGCTGCGCCCTCGGCTACTCTTTCTTCCCGATGTTGTACCTAATGCTGAAATCCGCTTCCGTATCAAGGCAGGCCGCAGATAAGATACATGCTTCCTTGAAGGAATTGCTTAGCGTGATGGTGGAAAAATCCTCGCTGTATTCGCAGGTAAATGATGCCAACCCGGCACTTCAATTAGCCGTCAAGCTCAGCGGGAAAGTACCGGTCATTTATTCGTCTTCCGAGAGGCTGGACGCTGTAAATTTGCGGTGGCGCTGCCAAATTCAGGAGAATGCAAAGAATGCGGCATTCGGCAACTTCCTGCCCGAGATGAACCATAACGAGATTAACGGCTGGAGCTACCCGGTGGATTTGTCTAATGATTTTGCGGTGGTGATGCTCCGGGACATTGATGACCATGAGAAAGTCAAGGTGCGGTTCGACGCTATTGAAGAAATTCTGCACGGCAACGGGATTGACAATTCGCAGCATTTCGGCAATGGCAAGCATCTTCTGTCGCGGATGTTCGACTTAATTTATTTCGGCGACTGGGTGTCTTATTATATGGCATTATTGAACAAGGAGGACCCAACGCCAATCCCGCTTATTGCTAAGCTAAAGGACATTTTGAGCAGGCACTGAAACCACTGTAAATTCGTCTGGTTGATTAGACAATAAATCTTTAGAATTTGGTTAGTTATAATATTTTTCTTAAGTTTGTAGCTCTTAAATGCGTTCTTTTCTCAAAACATAGAGAGTCTTATGGCTGGAAGAAAAAGATCAAGAAGAGCTAAATATATCACGCTTTACTCACCTTTCCTGATGAAAGAAACAAAGCATGAACTTATTGGCGAACCAATTGAAACGGAAAATGGCAGGCAACAGTGGGCAAGGTGCACGCGCAGCCGCCATTCGCAATTAGTTAACTTAGATGCAATCGAAGCCGAAACCGATAGGTCGCAGGCCGTAATCCACATCTCGCGCGAAGATGCGATTAAATATACACCGAAAAAGGAATACACTATCGGCGATATTATCTTCCACAAGATTTGGGATGATGTGGGCATAGTGCGTGCAAAATCAGTAACGAGCAACGGCGGGAATTCCATTATTGTTCAGTTAGAAAAGAACAATGAGAAGAGATTAATCGAAAATTTAATTTAATAATTTAAATATATAATTATAATTAATTTCACTATTTACGAGGTGTGTTAAATTGATTGGTGTAACGCTTCAGGGCAACGAAAGTATCGACCGCGCTCTCAAAAGATTCAAGAAAAAATACGAGAGAAGCGGTATTCTGAGAGAATTTAAGAAAAGGACTGCTTATATGAAGCCGTCGGTAGAGAAAAGATTGGCGAGGCTAAAAGCTGCGAGACGTCAGCATCGTTCTCATTTCTTTTCCGATTATTAGCAAGTAAGCTATTAAGGCTTGGCAATATTTGTTATTATTTATAAGGCCGCTTCTGTGGGTGGTTTTTATTCTGTGATTATTTAATCTATAATTTTATTAAGCGTTTGGGGTTGATACCGGACGCTTTTTTTTTATTCATATAGATAATGAGGAGAACTCCTTACACTACGGGTAAATTATGATATTGAAGGCAGCCATGCTGGGGTTCGGCTGCATGGTGAGTTGAGCCTATTCATTCCCGGTCAGTTTGTTATCACCAATAATTTCTGTGATATGAATTCTTTGCCTGTCAGCCGGAGAATGTAAGTGCCAGGCGCAAGTTTGAATTTTCCGGTATCGATTACATGTTTGCCTGCTGCCAATTGCTCATTCAGCAATATCCCCAATTGTTTGCCAGAGAGGCCAAACACTTCCAGCACTACTGCCTGCGGATATTCCAGCCGAAAAGAAATATGACTGATGTTAATAGCAGGATTGGGGAATATCTCCATGTCAACATCTTTATTATACGGCTCTGCATCTATTCCGGTTGACAATAAGGAAACACCGCTAAAGTAAATCTCCCAATCATTTGAGCGGTCTTCACCCCAAACAGCATAAGCGGAGTTGCCATTGCTTCCAACATCAATAAATGAATTGCAGCAGGGCAGCGGAGCATGGGGTGCGGAAGAGCCGCTCATCTTGTAATTCACGCCGAAAGTGCTTCCTCCATCTGTTGAACCTGCAAGGTAAATATCTGCCGGTACCGCAGAGCCTGTTCCGTTCAACCGCCTGTCCCTCCATGCTGCGATGAGATTGCCATCATGAGAAAATTTTGCCCAAACCCTGTCTTGTATCACTCCATTGCCGGCAGCATCGTCATTTATCCTGACGGGCGATGCCCAGGATATTCCCCCATCCGTTGATAAGGAATAGACCACATCGGCCTCTCCGAACCTGTCATCGATCCATGCCATTATGGCCCTGTTGCCACCCGACGGGTCGGCGGCCAAAACATATCCGTTAGTGTAGTCAACGGTTGCGGTTACGAATACATTTGATACGACCGAATAATTGAAAGATGCCCCTAAATCTTCGGTAACGGCAGCGTAGGACCTAAGAAACGGGCTGACAGCCGTATCGTATGAATAGTACCCGATATAGGCTTTCCCGTCTCCGCCTACTGATACTACGCCCTATGAAATCGGAAGCACCCCGACCGAATGAAGGCTGTCATCAACCTGCACAATACCGCTCCATGTAGTACCCCCGTCAGTTGATGTTTTCAGATAAACATGATGCGGATAAATAGTATCAAAATAAAGTGACATTGCAGTAACATAAATTGCACCGTCATTGGGGCCGCCGCTATTGTCAACGGCTATCCATGGGCGGTCGATCGGTTTGTCCGGAGTATCGCTCGAATGGAAAACAGGCGCCGGAGTTTCCCACGAAAGCCCGCCGTCGGGCGATTTGGCAACGAAAACAGTTGCCGTAGTGTCCGACCAGTCCACATCAATATATGACAAATAGGCAATGCCCGAATTGTGAAAAGCAATAGAAACATCGGCAGAACTGTAGGCAGTATCAATGTGAGGCAAAAATGTATATTTTCCCCAGCTTGCCCCTCCGTCGAAAGAGGCTCTGGTTGCAATCCACATTTTCCTGTCAATACGCAATCTCATCCAGCCGGCTATGATATTATCGGGATTAGCAGGATTAACCGCCAATGCCGGTTCGCCATCGAAGCTGCCAAGATTCGAAAGGTTTAAATCATTCGCCTGTGCGGAAATAATCACAGGCAGCAAGAAAGATATTAGAATTAATGCTAATTTCGTTTTCATATCTTTTTTTTGTTTATCGCAGTTAACTCATTAATATACGAAACCTTTAATTACTTCTTTTAAATTAATTGAAATATATCGTCAGGAAGGGAATTCTTGACGCTAAAGGACTATTTCTTTTTCGAATAGATGGCACAATCAATTTTCAGTCCTCCTTCTGTGGCATTGATAGGTTCATATTTTATTATGCAACTGTCATTGTACCAATCACCACCATTATAGTCAATTAGAAAATCGCATGAGATTGTATCCGACCTATAAAATATAGAGTCTCTCCAGCCAAACCGCAAAATTCCTTGTCCGTTGATTTTACCTGTCATTTTTAAGTCCATTTTGTGTGGATATATGGCGTCGTCGTCAATCCCCAATACAATTATTTTCTCCTCATTTGTGAGTGCAATTTCAATTTCCCTGTATGAGGTCTTCAACCCCAACACTAAGCCAGCAAAATAACTTGCTGTTAGGGTAAGCACTAATATTATACCCACGATTGTAGCCACTATGATTGCTATTCGTCTTATCATTTTTATCGTATCTCAGATAATATTGCGTCAGTTGGGGAACTCCTAAAGATACGGGTGAAAAGCACACGAAGTGTGTTCGTTATTTATTTTCTTCTATTAGATGCTCTATTTCTATTTTCAATTTTGGCAAATGATTTATTAGCACTGACCAAATATTTTCATCAGATATATTATCATAGGCGTGCATTACTTGATTTCGCAATCCAACAATTGCTGTGGCTTCGGATATTATCGTTTTGTAAGTGCTATCTCTTTTTATTATTCGATTTACTGCTTCGCCGATAATTTCAAGGTCTCTTTCTATTGCTCTCTTAAGCATTGTATTCTTTCTGTACTCAAAGAAATTCTTTTCTCTTTGATCAAAATAAGCATCTATTTCGGCTATCGCGAACTTTATATCATAAAGCCATTTCAATATTCGTTCATCCATAAATCAGTTCTTTGCTATTATTAATTGACTGAATTAAAATTGGATTTTTAAGAGTTTGTTCTTCAACAAGGTCAATATCTCGCTTAAATATTTTTGTTAATTTGTCTTTCAAGGCCATATAATTTTCAAAGTATTTTGCCATGTCAATATTTTTAAACCTCACCAAAAAATCAATATCGCTATTATCATTAAAACTTCCTCCTGTTGCAGAACCAAATAGATATAGCCTTTCTACATTGTGATTTTCACACAATTCGTTTATTGTTTTCCTATTTTTTTCTATTTGTATCATACTTTAAATATAATCATTTTTTGTTTTTAAAGCAATTCTATCATTTGCAATGCCGCAAAATTTTATCAGTTATTACCTGATAATGCTAATTTCGCTTTCATATTTCATCCCTGATAATTACTGCTAATATGATAATATACGAATTAGTAGTTCTTTTTTTTTGATTTTAATTATGTAGCTAAGCTGGGGCGAGGCTGTGAGGTTTTATTTTTTTTGATACGTTAAGTGGATAATATATCGGGACGGTTTGGAACCGTCCCCTACACAAGTGAATGTCTGTAAGGGCGAACGGCCGTTCGCCCCTACGATTCTCATACTCATCACTCATTACTCAATCCGCATGAATACTGGATTCTTTATGGAGTTTATCCTGAGTCAGGCCGATCGTGTCTATAGTTCGACTCCGCTCACTATGACACTAAAATAGTCACCCTGAGCCAGGCCGAAGGGTTCAGAATGACTTTCCATGGATTATCTTGCTTTTGAGACAGCCCCCTACACAAGTGAATGTCTGTAAGGGCGAACGGCCGTTCGCCCCTACGATTCTCATACTCATCACTCATTACTCAATTCGCATGAATACTGGATTCTTCATGGAGTTTATCCTGAGTCAGGCCGATCGTGTCTATAGTTCGACTCCGCTCACTATGACACTAAAATAGTCACCCTGAGCGATGCCGAAGGGTTCAGAATGACTTTCCATGGATTATCTTGCTTTTGAGACAGCCCCCTACACAAGTGAATGTCTGTAAGGGCGAACGGCCGTTTGCCCCTACGATTCTCATTACTCGAAATAAAACGTAACGAAGTTACTACTTTTTGATTGGGAAGTCGGGGACTTCCGGAATCTTACGTTTCTTGCTTGTCTTGATGTCCTCTAATATTACTTCAATGGCTTTGTTCAATTGGTCGTCAATGCCGTCCATCACCCTGCCCGGGAGGTTGTCAACTATGATGTCGGGTGTCATGCCCGTGCCTTCCAGCACCCAAGTCCCGTCGCCGCCGAAATTGGCAAATTCCGGCTTATATAAGTATCCGCCGTCGAGCAGCGGCAGCGAACCGCGTATGCCGATAACCCCGCCCCAACTCCGTTTGCCGATAATCTTGCCGAGGCCGTATTGCTTGAACTGGTAAGGGAACAGGTCGCCGTCCGATGCTGACAGTTCATTTATCAGGCAAACCAAAGGCCCTGCCATTACGGCATTCGGTGTTGTCATAACCAACTCCTGGTTCCGGGCATGCTTCCCAACCGCCACCTCGCGCCGCAGCCTTTCAATAATCATCGGCGATACATTCCCGCCGCCGTTATAGCGGTCGTCAATAATCAGGGCTTCCTTCCTCAACTGCGGATAGAAATACTTGACGAATTCATTCAGGCCGTTGCCGAGGCCCATGTCGGGAATATGAATATACCCCACCCTGCCGCCGGTTGCTTTGTCAACTTTTTTGCGGTTGGTTTCCACCCAGTCGAAATACCTCAGCCCCTTCTCAGAACCAATGGTTTTAACAGCAAATTCCTTGATGCCATTATCATCTTGCTTGGCCTTCGGCTTGCTGCTGGCCCTTATCTTAACATATTTCTTAACTTTATTGTTGAGAGCCACATAAGGGCTTATTTCTTTTGTCAATTCCACACCGTCAATCGAAATTAAATAATCCCCTTCTTTGATATCCAGTCCCGGCTCGGTGAGTGGCGAGCGGGTTTTCTCGTCCCAGTTCCGGCCCGGGTAAATCTTTGTTATTTTATAATAACCGCTGGCGGGGTCAAGTTCGTATTCAGCGCCGAGCAGCCCGATGGCAATTTCATCAATTTTGGGGCTGTCACCACCGCCAACGTAGGCATGGCCTACGTTCAATTCACCGATCATCTCGCCAATCAGGAATGTCAAATCCGCACGATGGTCAACATAAGGAAGCAGTGCCGCATATCTCTTCTTAATGGCCGCCCAGTCCAGGCCGTGCATACCCGGGTCGTAGAAGAAATCACGCATCTGCCGCCAGGTTTCGTCGAATATCTGAGCCCACTCGGCCCTGCGGTTGAGCGTTACCTTCATATCGCTCACGTTTATCTTTTCGGCCTTATCAGCTGAGATTTTTTCCTTCAATTTGGAAACGTAGTAGCTCTTGTTCTTGGCAAATAGAATCGACTTGCCATCGGCGGATATTTCATAACCCATAAAATCACCTACCCGCTTCTCCTTTTTGGTTTTACTATCGAAAACATAAAATCCCGGTTTGCCGCCCTCTTTTCTCTTGGCATAATAAAGTTTATGATTTTTATGCGGATATAAACTGCCATACCCCGCAGCTTCAACAGGGAATTCGAATATCCTTCCGCCAATTCCATCGGTATCTATCTTTAATACAACCTTGTCCTTTTCATCCTTCTTATCCTTCTTGTCCTTATTGTCATCATCATTCTTGTCCTTTTCGTCATCGCCCTTCTCATCCGCATCTGAATAATCTTCCTTGAATGCAAATGGTGATTCACCTTTTTTCTTTAGAGTGACACCATAAATTTTTGATAAACGGCGGAAAGAATAGTTCCATTCAAATTTGCCCACCCTCGCTCTGAAAGTTCTGTCTGATGTGAAAAATAAATAATCCCCGCCGGGCGAAAATACCGGATTCAAACTATTGAAATATTCGTCAGTGACCTGATAAATTTCCTTATCATCAAGTGAATAGATATATACGATTGAATTATTGTTGTCGATTGCATCCGTATAAGCAACCCATTTACTGTCGGGCGACCAGGAGAAATCCCTGATTTCCCACACCTTGGATTTCGTAATAACCGTCACATCTTTCGATTCAATGTCGATATAATACAAGCGCATTGTCTTATCGGATGAAAGTATTTTCTTGCTGTCGGGCGACCACATAATTCCATAACGATAAGATTTTGCGTCATTTGTCACCTGCTGCTCGCCGGAACCGTCCGGCCTGACAATGTATATCTCGAACTCACCGCTTTTGTCGCTGATATATGCAATCCATTTGCCGTCGGGCGACCATTTCGGATAGCGGTCGTGGGCATCATCCGAATTAGTCAGGTTCCTGACAATGCCCTCCTTGACAGGCACAACAAATATATCACCTCGTGCGGAGAACAAAGCTCTTTTCGCATCCGGTGATATTTCATAAGAACGGATATTATCCTTAACTTCAACTATTGCAGTGCGGACATCCGGCCAGTCTTCCATCAATGTAATATTCACTTTCTCATAATTCCGGGTGGCAAGGTCCATCAAATAGACAAAGCCGCCGCAATGAAATGCAATATGCTTTGCTCCGAGTGATGGAAATTTAACATCGTAATCTGTGAAATTGGTGATTTTCGCGGTTTGTTTTGTAATAAGGTCATAAGCAAACAGGTTCATCGTTTTATCGCGGTCGCTGACATAATAGATTTTATCGCCGTGCCACATTGGGATTATGTCCTGTGCCGGATTGTTGGTAATATTTTCCAATTCCTTTGATTCGAAATCATAAATCCATATATCATCGGCCTGGCCGCCACGATAGCGTTTCCAAGTACGGTATTCGCGGAATATCCGGTTATATGCTATCTTCTTCCCATCCGGGGAGTAGGACGCAAACCCGCTGGCCGGCAGCGGCAGCACTTCAGGCAGACCGCCTGCAAGGCCAACTTCATATAGCTTGCCCAGCCAGGCATTCCAGATTTCATGCCGCGACCGGTACAGCAATTTTTTTCCTTTATCAGTCCATTGCATTATAATCTTGTCCGGCCCCATCCTGTCGGGCAGCCCTTTAATATCCATGCTATAAGTCAGCCGCTTCGGCTCGCCCCCGTTTGACGGCATAACATAGAGTTCGCGGTTGCCGTCGTACTCGCCGGAGAAGGCAATCCGGCGGCCGTCGGGCGAGAATCGAGGGTACATTTCAATTCCCTTCGAAGAGGTAATCTTGCGGGCTATCCCGCCGCCAATCGGCACGGTGAATATATCGCCTGCGTGGCAGAATGCAATCTCGGTTTCGGATGAATTCGGATAGCGGAATATCCGGCTTTCGGCTGCCGGAGATGTTTGTGCAATTAGCACGAATAAAAAGAAAACGGTGGCTGTAAGACGGTACATAGATTTACCTGATATATTAATGTCAATAATTGTCCAATTAGCGGATTACGAAATTACATAACAGATTGTTTCGTTACAACAAAAAGATTGCTGTGAGCCACCAGGCAGGCCACGAGGCCAACAAAGTAGGGGACGGTTCCAAACCGTCCTGAGAAATGACGGATTGGAGGCATAAATTGCCTGTGGAATAAACAACCCCTCTGTCCAGCGGGACATTCGTCCCTTTGGACATCTCCCCTAAAATGGGGGAGAAAAATATTAAGGCTATGCTTTATGCCTGGTAGAGCTACTCACTAAAAAGCCGGTTATGTTAATGAACTTGTTGTCAGTTGCCCCTAAGCAAAATACATCGCCTGATCTTTTGCAAAACAGAAATTTGCGGGAAAATTGCATTACCAAATCGGAATTTGGGAATGAGCTAAATTTATGCAACCATTCTTTTAATAATTATTCAATTGCCACGTGCTTTAGCTCGTGGAAAAAAGAAAGAGAACTTCTTTATTGGCTCTCGCCATAAACGCTGAATTAAATGGTAGGCCAAGTTGGGGTTTGGCTGAAAGGATTTATTTTTTTGATACGTTAAGTGGATAATATATCGGGACGGTTTGGAACCGTCCCCTACACAAGTGAATGTTTGTAAGGGCGAACGGCCGTTCGCCCCTACGACTCTCATCACTCAATTCGCATGAATACTGGATTCTTCATGGAGTTTATCCTGAGTCAGGCCGATCGTGTCTATAGTTCGACTCCGCTCACTATGACACTAAAATAGTCAC
>JAJRTW010000040.1 GCA_024278075.1 Bacteroidota bacterium
ACCAGCTTATAATGCTGGGTTAATCGCTGTAGCAAGAGTGGAAACTGCAAAAGAATTAGTCAAATAATACGCAAGGTGTGGATTTTGGTGAAGTAATCGTTATATTTAGTTGGGAATTAACTTACTTTGGGAATTTAGGTACAAATATAGAAAATCCCGTGGTTGATATTAAGAAAAAAAAGAGCGAAAATCGATAGATTATTCAGTTATTTATATTTGCTGGCCTTTTTAATTATTACGTTTAAAATAATTCCCTTATTTTTGAAACTTAATTTATAATTCTAACGTTAAATATTATCTATAATTAGTATCAATTATAAAAGGGATTATTAATGAAAATCACCACTCTGCTATCGAAATCCGGAATGATTGCCCTGCTTTTCGTAGTTGGTTTGGCTTCGTTCCCGAATGAAGCTTCCGGCCAGGCCAATCAGATAAAATTCGAAGAGGAAACTCTATTGAATGGTTTGCATATTATTTATAATGTAGACCGAAGCGCTCCGGTTGTGGCCACTATAGTCTACTATAAAGTTGGATCGAGAGACGAAAATCCCGAGCGCACCGGCTTTGCCCATTTCTTCGAGCATTTGATGTTCGAAGCCACCGAAAACATTCCGAGATCTACAATCGATAAATATGTAAATGAAGCCGGCGGGAGTTTGAATGCTTCCACTTCTTTCGACCAGACGGTGTACCAATTCGTTATGCCATCGAATGAGCTTAAGCTTGCCCTGTGGATTGAATCCCAAAGAATGAGAAAGCTGCTGGTTGGGGAAGTTGGCGTTGAGACTCAAAGGGGAGTTGTTAAGGAAGAAAGAAAAAACAGGGTGGATAACCAGCCTTACGGCACTTTATTCGAAAAAATGGCAGCAAATATATTCGTTGGCGGGTCTTACTCATGGACTCCAATCGGATCGGCCCAGCATATCGACAAAGCCACTATTCAGGAATTCCGTGATTTCTACGACAAATTCTACCAGCCGAATAATGCTACTTTGTGCATATCGGGTGATTTCAACGTTAACGTTGCGAAAAAATACGTAAGGGCATATTTTAACATATATCCGAAAGGCAAAGTTATTGAGCGTGAGGACTTTATTCTGGATGACATCACAAAGGAATATCGCGAGGAAGTTCAGGACGAGAAGGCACAATTGCCCGGTGTTTTTATTGGATTGAGAGGCCCGCAGGTGGGGCATAAGGACTACTACGCCGTATCGCTTCTTACAAATATACTGGCCGCCGGCGAAAGCTCCAGAATTTACCAAAGGATAGTCGACAAAGACCAATCTGCTGTTCAGGCTTCGGTTATGCCCATCAGCCTTCAATATTCCGGCATGATATTTTTATATGGCATAGCCGGCGCAGGCAAAGACCTTGGCGATATTGAAGAGGCTATGTATGATGAAATTCAGAAACTGATTGATGACGGCATAACCGATGAGGAATTCACAAAAACCAAAAATATTAATGAAGCCCGGTTCGTATCCGGAAAGAAAAATGTGCTGTCGAAGGCCAGGTCTTTGGCCCAGTATTATGCTTACTATGGCGATGCAAATATGATAAATACGGAGATTGATAAGTACAATGCCGTTACTAAAGCTGACCTAATAAGGGTTGCCAAAAAGTATTTCGATACTGATAAAAGAGTAGTTCTGACTTATATCCCCAAAAAGCCGGATAAATAAATAACTTGATTTATTGAAAACTTATTCGATTATAGTTAAATCGAATCATAATTCGAACCGTAATTTATTGAAATATATTCCAGGAAATAATCATGAAAATAATTTATAGCTTAATATTAATATTTCTGTTTTTGTCGCCGGACTTGCAGGCAGAGAAGATTGATCCGAATCAAAAACCCGACCCATTGCCCGAAACAACTTTTGAATTCCCAAAATATACAGAAACCAGGCTGAAGAATGGCCTGAAATTATTTATAATCGAAGACCACGAGCAGCCAACCATAACGATGCGTTTGCTTGTGCCGGGCGGCAATTCCGTCGAGGGCGAAAAGTCCGGATTGGCCGATATGGTGGCGTCGCTGCTGACAAAGGGCGCCGGCAAGCTATCGGCGCTCGAATTAGCAACAAAGATAGACGGTGTGGGGGCAAGCATATCGGCAAGCGCCAGAGGCGATTATATTACGGTGTCAGGCTCCGGCCTAATCAAGCATCTGCCGGTTATCCTTAAAGTATTTGCGGACGTGGTGGCCAAGCCGACTTTTACCGATGATGAATTCGACAAGCTGGTGCCTCAGATGATTGCAGCCGTCCAGAACGAAAAATCATCGCCCGGCACACTTGCTGCCGCTATGGCAAGGAAAATCGTATATGGCGAAGGCCACCCCTATGCCAAACGAGCTTCCGAAAAGAGTGTGAATTCAATGAAAGTCGAAGATTGCAAGAATTATTATGCCAACTGGTTTAAGCCCAATGAATCAACTTTGGCTATTATTGGCGATGTGAACAAGAACACGATTGTAAAAGTTATAGAGAAAGCCTTCAAATCGTGGAAAGAAGGTGAGACCCCGGATATAAATATTCCATCTCCGAAACCGATGCCGTTGGGTGTTTATTTTGTCGAGCGGCCGGCTTCTGTCCAGTCTTCCATTATATATACCACCCAGACACTGCCCTATGCCGACAAGAAATATAATACTATTAGAACGGCGGCAAGCTTGATTGGCGGAGGTTTTGCCGGAAGGTTGTTCAAAACGCTAAGGGAAAAGCATTCATACACATATTCACCATTCGGATACCAGACGCGGCTGAAATATACCAACAGCTTTATTTGCGGCTCCGATGTGCGCAATGAAGTAACCGATTCATCGATTGTTGTGATTAAAGAGCAGATCAGCAATCTTGTGGCCCAGCCGCCTGAAGAGGAAGAACTTTATCGAGTGAAGAAATACTTGGTGGGCACTTATCAAATGTCGTTCGAAAAATCAAGCTTCATTGCTGCCCTGGTGCAAAACGCTGATTTCTTTGGCATCTCGATGAACAAGGTGAAATCATTTCCCCAAAGAATTATGAAATTAACCGGCTATGATATGCAGGATGCTGCAAAGCAATACTTGAACCCCGATAAGGCTTATCTTGTCGTAGTTGGCAGCCCCGATGTGAAGGATAAACTGGGGCAGTTTGGGAAAGTATACACTTATAACTTAGACCTTGAACCGAAAAAAATTGAAGAAGTTTCAATGACGGCCGAAGAGCTGATTGAGGCACATACGAAAGCAGTTGGCGGCAAAGAAGCAATTAATTCGGTGAAGACTATTATGGGCAAAGGCCAGGTGTTGGTTTCTATGCAGGGGCAAACCATGCCGCCAGGCAAAATAATTGATATTTGGAAGGCACCCAATATGAAATATACGAATATTGATTTGGGCACATTGAAACAGGAAACCTGGGTTGACGGAAAAAAAGCCTGGGCCAGCCAAAACGGCATTATGAATGCGATTACCGGAAAAGACCTGGTAAATCAATTAAACGAATCTATTATGTTTTTTGAAACTAAGCTGATTGACCTGGGTTATAATTGCGAAGTGCTCGGAAAGCAAAACGGGCTGATCTCGATGAAAGCCAAAGGGAAAGACGGCTCTGAAAAAACCTACTTCTTCGATCCGGAGACTTTCTTGTTAGCTAAAGTAGAGAGAGTAAAGGAATCGCCGCGAGGCAATATGCCAATAACCATCACTTTCGAAGATTATACTATGATTTCGAATGTGATGCTGCCGGGAACGATTAAAAATGTGTCACCTTATTTTACTTTGACTTCTACTTTATCGTACGAAATCAACCAGCCGGCAGATGATTCACAGTTTAATCCGAAAGTGAAAAAGCAGCCAACAAAATAACTAACGTAATAAATGGCCGGTTTGAAAGCAAAAATGCGATAGCTTCGATCGGCCTTTTATATTTAATAATTCCTTTTATATATTCAGTAGAGTCCGGTAAAAAAACGAGAGTCTTGCTGAATATACCCCTTTGTAGCTTCGATCGGCCGTTCCCCCCCTACTGTTCCCGCCCTTCGGCCTGGCTCGGGATAAACTCCAGCGGGAATACCTGTTATAGACATCAGGATATGAAGCTATAATGCCATGGCAAAATAAGAAAACCCTCTAAATCTCTCTTTGAAACAAGCTTGCTTGGCAAAGGGAGACTTGTATATTTTAAAACCCCATTTTTCAAAGGGGGTGGCGACGAAGGAACTATTGGTCCGTAGATGCCGGGGGTTTTGACTTGATTAGGATTCCGGTTCGGTGTTCGGAATGTCACATTCTAATGTTCCGTCAGCTATTATTTCAATTCCTAATTGAATTTAAACAAATAATTCACATAGCTCTTTATTAACTATACCTTTTAGGGTATAGTTTATTACGATTTCAAGTAAAAAATGATATTACAACTGACGAAAGACAACAGTTCTTAAATTACCAGTTGTAACAAATGGAAGAACAAAAAAAGATAAATAGCCACGAGTTTGCAATAGATTGCTTTAACTCGTGGGGAAAAGAATGAGGATTAAATAGGGTTTCCTCAAAAAGTTGACTGAGATATAATTATTAGTACGTTTGCAATATTAAGGAAAAAAACAACCCCCTAAATCCCCCTTTATTAAGGGGGAATTAAATTGGCTATTCCCCCTTAAAAAAGGGGGAAGTGAGCAAAGCGAGCAGGGGGTTGTCCTACAATCTGCAAGGCATAAGGGCATAATAAATCCATTTCCTTGCACTTTCTAATTGAATAGTTTTC
>JAJRTW010000041.1 GCA_024278075.1 Bacteroidota bacterium
ACGTTTCAGATTCACATCACGTTTCAGATTCACATCACGTTTCAGATTCACATCACGTTTCAGATTCACATCACGTTTCAGATTCACATCACGTTTCAGATTCACATCACGTTTCAGATTCACATCACGTTTCAGATTTACATCATTGCAAAGCAGCCGCCCGCTTGCTTGGCCTTTCATCAGGATTATGGCATAGTAATTGTTTGGTATCGCATATTAAACGAAATATGACGGTGCATCTCTATATGAAACGGACTATAATGATATTGCTGATATTGCTTGCTGCGGCCTTTACTTGTCTGGGCCAAAAGACCGGCAATCAATCGGATGTGGCATCCAAGCTGAGTGTGATAGTTGCCGAGAACGAAAGCGATATATTCGTTGCCTTCTATTCGGTGTCCGAACTCCGCCCTTTTTCGATTATCCAATTTGACAAAACACTCGAAACATACAGCCAGGAATGGGTCGCCCCGGAGTCTTACGCAAATCTACTTAATGATAATGACAAACATGAACTCCAGCTGCGAATAACGGAGTATCTGGAGAGTATGCCAGCCGAGCGGCAGAACGATATAATCGACAAAATTGATTATTGGTGTGTGAACCAAAGGCAATTCCGCCTGCTGATAGATCATTTTGAAATTGAGGAAAGTGACATTATCAATGCTCTGAATAATCTGAAACTTACAAGCCATGTGGTGGGCGATATAATGGTCCAAAGCACCCGAGATATAAGCAGCATGTCCGAAATGCAGCGAAACGAGGCGATTAACCTGGCCTTAAATATAATATCATCGAAGAGGCTGCACGAGCAATTGAAGTATTATTCTAAATTATTTGATAAATTGTCCGATATAATGGCATCTAAATAACCCGATTATTACGGGATGTCCAATTATTTCCGGATACACAATTATTTCCGGATACACAATTATTACGCAGAAAATTTCCATAACCCCCGATATATAACGCTGTTCTGCTTGATGGGACGGCGTTATTTTTTTGTCACCTTCAGATTGGCGTATTTGAGCATCAGGGTTTTCTTTCCAACCGAATTGAAGACCACCACCGCCTGGCGGTGCGGGCCCGAGCCTTTTAATCCGGTGATTTTGCCGGGGCCGAACTTAGCATGGACTACCGTATTGCCCCTACGGAATGCGAATTCTTCCTCGGGGATTTGAGAATGTGTATCTTGATTTGAAATTAATTGATTAGGAATATTACGATTCGAAATATTTTGATTTGGAATATCGTTAAACTTACTTCTAACAAAAGGTTGCCCACTTCTTGCAGGTTTGCCTTGCCGGGCATCCTCGCCGCTTCTGTCCAGCAGGCTCTGGTCAATTTCCTCCAGAAACCGCGAGGGAATCCGGCCTGATATTTCGCCGAACTTCATCCGTGACCTCGCATAGGAGAGATACAATTTCTCCTCGGCGCGGGTAATGCCAACATAGAACAGCCTCCGCTCCTCTTCCTCTTCTTCCTGGTCCTGCTCGGCTTTTGTCAGTGGCAGCAGCCCCTGCTCGACGCCGGCAATTATCACCACCGGGAATTCCAGGCCCTTGGCAGCATGAAGGGTCATCAAGGTAACTTTATTCTTAGAAGTATCGGCCTCATCTGCTTCCGATACAAGCGAAATCTGCTGCAGGTAATCCTCGAGAGTGGATTCCTTGTTCTGCCGGAAGAACATCGAAATATCCGACAATAATTGCTGAATATTATTCCATCTGTCCATTGAGTCCGACGTGCCAATATCCTTATACATCTGCAGCATCCCAGTCTCTTCAATAAATTCCAGAGTCAGATGCGCCGGCTTGGTTTCATCCTTCAGTTTTACATATTTGTCTATCATAGCTGCAAAATTCATTGCGGCCACTTTAGCGCGGTTTTGCAGCGCCTCGCATTCCTCTGCCGCACGGAAAGCGTCAAGCAGGGAAATACTCCTGTCGTAAGAGAAATTGTTGATATGCCCCATGGACGCCTTGCCGAAGCCGCGAGGTGGTTCGTTCACAACTCTCTTCAATGACTCACCGTCCTGCGGATTGGCCAACAGCCTTAAGTAAGCAATCGTGTCCTTAACTTCCTTGCGTTTATAAAAGGACATCCCGCCCACAATAACGTACGGTAAGTTCGCCTGGCGAAAGGCATTCTCCAGAGCCAATGACTGGGCATTTGTCCGGTACAAAACGGCAAAGTCCTTAATATCGTAATCGCCCTTCATTTCGATGTTCACAATCGACACTATATTTGCGGCTTCAACCCGCTCGTCCGGGCAGCCAATCAGCTTAATCTTGGCGCCTTCGGAATTATTAGTCCATAGATTTTTCGGAATTTGCCTGGAATTATTTTTTATTAACGAATCGGCTGCGGCAAGGATGTTCTTTGTAGAACGGTAATTCTGTTCCAGCCGGATTATTTTAGCATAAGGATATTTCTTCTGGAAATCGAGGATGTTCTGTATTTCCGCCCCGCGCCAGCGATAAATACTTTGTGCGTCGTCGCCTACAACACAAATATTCTGGTGGGCATTCGAAAGCTGGTTGATGGCAATGTATTGCGATTTATTAGTGTCCTGATATTCATCAACAAGAATATATTTGAAGCGATTTTGGTATTTTTGGAGAATGTCCCGGGATTTATCGAGCAGGCGGATCATATTAATCAGCAAATCATCAAAATCCATTGCATTATTCTGCCGCAGAATGCTCTCATATTCCTCGAATACGACTGAAGTTTGCTTTTCGAGAATTGTTTCGGCCGAATCCCTGTACTCCTGCCACGGGATCATTTTGTTTTTCGACCATGAAATCCGCGACCGTATGCCCTGCGGCGGATATTGCTTCGGTGCGATACCGGTTTTGCTCAGGATAGATTTCACCACCCTAAGGCTGTCGTCGGTGTCATAGATTGAAAACGAACTCGTATAGCCAATTTCACTCGCTTCCATCCTTAGAATCCTGGCAAAAACGGAGTGGAAAGTCCCTGCCCATATTTTAGAGGCGGCTTCGGGCGGAATAAGCCTTGCCAGCCTTGCCTGCATTTCGCGCGCTGATTTGTTCGTAAAGGTGAGGGCCAATATATTATAGGGGGGCACGCCATTCTCGATTAAATAAGCTATACGGTGGGTCAGCACCCTTGTTTTTCCGCTGCCGGCACCGGCAATAATCAGCGCCGGCCCGTTGATTGCCTTAACTGCTTCCATTTGCATTTCGTTCAATCCATCAAGGATTGGCGATCCGGCAGTAGTGTCTTTATGCCTTAATTTTAATGCCATATACAACAATCAGTATTAATCATTTAGTAAATAATTCGAACCGCAATTTACATAAAAAAAAGCCCTTCAAAAATGAATTGAAGAACTTTTATTAATTATTCCAGCTATAATCTCGGAACTACAACCAGGCCGAAGATTACAATTCAATGGAACTTGGCAAGATTGAGAAAAAGAAAAATTGCAATTGATTATAAAATAAATTGTATTGAATATGCTACCGGCTGCATCAGCTTGCCGCGGGGCAATTGGCCGGCACCTTCCCGCTCTCGATGCCGCAAGCACCGCTGGCACAAGGACTTGCCTCGGCCTGTTGCTTCTTGTTCGCATAATCGGTTTGGTAAAATCCATTGCCATGAAAAACCAAACCAACATTCTTGCTTATCTTACGGAATATACTGCCGCCGCACTTCTCGCCCGTAGATTCATCAATCAGAGTGCATTCGGTTAAAGGCTCATCTGAAATTCTTTGCTTCACTTCGAACTCACGTTTGCATTTCCTGCATTTATACTCATAAGTCGGCATTGTTGATTCACTCCTTAATATTTATATTCATCTATAGTCATCCGATCATTATCATCCAACGATCATTATCATCCAATCATTATTCCCCAGCCATATTCATCCAGCCGCTAGCGGAAAAGTATTATTATATTACAAAACTTTCAAAAAAACTCGGCCATAATCCCACGAAGTATGATAATCCCACGAAGTATGAAAATCCCACGAAGTATGATAATCCCACGAAGTATGATAATCCCACGAAGTATGAAAATCCCACGAAGTGTGAAAATCCCACGAAGTGTGAAAATCCCACGAAGTGTGAAAATCCCACGAAGTGTGAAAATCCCACGAAGTGTGAAAATCCCACGAAGTGTGAAAATCCCACGAAGTGTGAAAATCCCACGAA
>JAJRTW010000042.1 GCA_024278075.1 Bacteroidota bacterium
ATATAGCGATAAAGTAATACTAAAGCTGTCATGCCGGACTTGATCCGGCATCCATCTTAATATAGCCATACAGCTTATGAATACTGGATTCTGAAACAAGTTCAGAATGACAAGTCATAGTATTCAGGTTTATATTAAGAACTGCTCTCATTTTTAACCGGACAGTAGTAATATCAAATAAGTATTGTCCGGTTAAAATACGGATAACAAGTGATATTCGCGGCAGCAATCTCCATTTTGACCTATATTATGCTGATTTGGATGCAATTATAGATATAGCGATAAAGTAATACTAAAGTTGTCATGCCGGACTTGATCCGGCATCCATCTTGAAACTATCAAGCAGCCCATGAATACGGGATTCTAAAATAAGTTCCGCAATGACAAGTCATAGTATTCAGGTATTCATTTAAAATGATTCAGATATTTAACCGGCCACTACTGAAGTATTATCGAATATTATATTGAGACTTCTGATAAATTAGATTTTTGCTGTCATTATTGCCCTTCGGCTTCGCTCAGGATAAACTTCAGCAGGAATCCATTTGCCGCATAAATACTGGATTTCCGTTTTCACGGGAACGACAATTTCCCTATTATTCAGACGTTTCCTATTTGTATTCCCATATTTCCACATGCTATATTATTGGAGGGGTGATTGGCCGGTATTAAAAATTCACTTCGATTGCTGTAATATCTGTTTTTATTTCATTTAGTTTTTATCAGCATATCTTTTTCTCAGGAAGAATCTTCCACTATTTCGGGAACGATAAAGGAAAAAATTAGCGGCGAGTATTTGACCAGCGTAACGGTTGCTATCTATAAGGATACTGTGGCGAGTGGCCAGATGCCTGTCAGGGGTGCATATTCCAATAAATATGGTTTTTATTCGATACCGGACGTTAAGCCGGGTGTATATTATGTTACGGCAAGTTATATCGGCCTTGAAAAGTATATTAAGAGAATCGTATTGCAGCCGGGCCGGGATATAATAGTAAATATTGGCATGAAAGAAGGTAAAATCAAAACACAAACCGTTGTAGTGGAAGGGAATAAGGAAATTGGCAAGGCAAGAACCATCAGCAAGGTTAATATTACTTCCGAATTAATTTCCAAAATGCCGTCGCTTGGGGGCGAGATTGATATTTTCCGGGTGCTGCAACTGCTGCCGGGAGTGCAGCAAGCCTCGGAGCTGTCGAGCGGATTGTATGTAAGGGGCGGCTCGCCGGACCAGAACCTGACTCTGCTGGACGGTGTGATAGTTTATAATCCCACACATTTGGGCGGATTTCTGAGTGCTTTCAATGCCGATGCGATAAGGGACATTAACCTGATGAAGGGCGGGTTCCCGGCTGAATATGGTGGAAGGATTTCCAGCGTTCTCGACCTGACGATGAAAGAAGGGACAAAGGAAAAACTGTCCGGTTCGGCGGGTATTAGTTTGATTAGTTCCCGGTTGACATTAGAGGGGCCGCTGAGCGAGAATTCAACATTTATGATCTCGGGGCGAAGGATGTACCTCGACTTACTGATGATGGCTATGCCCGGTGCCGAAGACGCTCCGCAATACTATTTTTATGATCTGAACGCCAAAGTAAATTTGAAAATCGGCGAGAATGACAGGTTGTTTTTGAGTGGATTTCTGGGGAGGGATGTATTGAATTCGCCGGAAAGGGAATTTGACAATAGCAGCTTTAATATTAATTGGGGCAATAGTACTCTTAACCTGCGGTGGATGCATATTGAATCGCCGGAGCTGTTCACCAATTTCTCTCTTATCTATACCGACTACAAATTCCGAACCGGCTTTAATAACGACGGTGCAACCAATTCCTTCGAAAGCCAGACCGGAATTGAGGATATAATGCTTCGGGCGGAAGCCGAATATTTCCCCTACAAGGATCATAGCATCAAATCGGGGTTAGAATTTATTTCTCACAAGTTTAAGATTTTCTCACTGGAAAGCGATATGGGAGTTTTTGATCTTGATGATTTCAATAAATTCAGACATCTTTCATCTATAGATGTAGGTTTATATGTGTCCGACGACTGGAAAATTGACGAGCTTATGAATGCCAATCTTGGGTTGAGGATGAATTATTACCAGTTGGGCGGCTATCTGAACATTGAGCCGAGGATGTCGTTTTCCTATGCACTGGCCGAATCTTCATTTTTGAAAGCTGCCCTGACGCTTGCCCATCAACCCGTCCATTTGGTAACAAGGAATGATATTAATCTCCCGACGGATTCATGGATACCGGCTTCGGATAAAATAAAGCCGGGCCGCTCCTGGCAGGGAGTGCTGGGATTCGAGACAACTTTCCTGCAGCAAGAGTATCAATTCACGGCTGAAATGTATTATAAGGATATGACCAGTCTATATGAATACCGCGATGATGTTTCGTTTATCAGCAATATTCCAATTGAAGACCAACTGACCGAGGGCAGGGGAGAGGCCTATGGATTGGAGCTGTTCCTGAACAAACGAATCGGGGACTTCACCGGATGGGTCGGCTATACCCTGGCATGGACTATACGGTATTTCGATGAGCTGAACAACGGCAAGCCATTTTTCCCGCGCTACGACAGGCGGCATGACATTAACATTGTCGTCACCTATGAGCTGGGCGAATCCTGGGAACTCGGGGCTACATGGGTATATGGCACCGGCCAGGCCTATACTGTCCCCACCGGAACTTATAGCATATCCGAGCCAACCCGGAACAGAAATAATTATTATGGGAGTGGCCTGAATTATGATTTTTCAGACCGTAATGCATACAGGCTGCCGGCTTATCATAAAATGGACTTAAATTTCATGCACAAATTCGAATGGTTCAATTTGCCGTTCCAATTTTCAATAAACATCTATAACGCTTATAATCGTTTGAACCCGTTCGCCGTATATATTGGTTATGACGAAGAGGATTACAACAAGAAAGTACTGAAAAAAATTACACTGTTCCCGATTATTCCCACTTTTGGGCTTAGCTTTAAATTTTAATCCCACATTGTGGGTTTTTATTTCCCGCTTTTTGCGGCGATTATTATATTCTGTAAAACATCGATACCCCGCTGCTTGTGGCTGGGTAGTTCATTCCGATGTGACGGGTTAATAATCTATGTTAATTATTTCGGATATAATTATGAATATAAAATATTATATAATATCTCTGCTATTGACCGCAGCAATATTGAATTCCTGCGAGGAGACAATGAGCGATACTGAGCTGCCGTATTTGGAGAAGATGGTGGTGATGTGCGTTCTCGAGGCCGGCAAGCCGCTCGTGAAATTTGAGATAACCAAGACTCTGCCGCCATTGTATTCTGACGGCCTGTGGGGGGGTGGCAATGATTTCATTATATCCGGTGTTACCGGCAGCATTAGCGATGGCAGTAACGTATATTCGATTACCAAAATAGGGAATATGGTTTATGAGGCAGAAGGGTTAATCCCTGAAGCAGGAAAGACTTATACACTTAGCCTTAAATGGAAGGACAAGAGCGTTTGGGCTGCAACGACCATTCCATATCCTGTTAGTATTGACTCGACAGGAACACGAAAAGACGTTTCCGAATGGAATCAATATGATAGTTTAACCTTTATTGTTGCGTACTTTAAACCTAATAATAGTTCGGTCTATTTTGGGTATTTTCTTGATGGTTCAAAGCTATATGGTGATGCAGTAAAAAGGTATGACAGGGTTTCCGGTTCGGATTATTGTTCGTTGGTAGTAAGCCCGGGCTGGTTCAACGTCATACCCGAAAAATATACCGTTTACGTAGAGTCGTGGGACCTGCCGTTCTATGATTATTGGACTACGAGAAATAACGGGGATTCCGATAACGAGATATTCTCTACTTCAGGTGTGAATATCAAATGGAATATTCAGGGCGACGGCCTGGGATTGTTCATTGGGACATCCGAGAGCGAAGGGTATGAAGTGAAATAGCCCGAACATTTCGGGCCTTTTTATTTAGCAATTTTGTATCTTATTAGGATATATTTGAGTGAGGCCGAAGCTGCGGTAATTGTAATAGGCCCATAATATCAATTCCTAATTGAATTGGAACAAATAATTTACATAACTCTTTATTAACTATACCTTTAAGCGTATGGTTTATTACTATCTCAAGTAAAATATGATATCATTGAGCAATCTCAATTATTTGTTGGCCAATGCCTGCCTGTATTATTGGATACTTTATGAATATTGCGGGATAAATTTCTTTTCTTAAGTTGAAATTATATGTAATTTTGTATCCCCAATCAAAGCGGAAGTGGCGGAATCGGTAGACGCGCTATCTTGAGGGGGTAGTGCCTTATAGGCGTGGGGGTTCGAGTCCCCCCTTCCGCACTCATTAATAATCAATTACTTAGTGGCAGTAGTGTCCGGTTAAACATGCGAATCATTTTAAAAGAATTCCAAATAACTATGATATGTCATTGCGGAACTTGTTTCAGAATCCAGTATTCATAGGCTATATGACAGTATTAAAATGGATTCCGGATCGAGTCCGGAATGACACGCTTTAGTATTAAATCTTACTAAATCAATAATTGCATCCATA
>JAJRTW010000043.1 GCA_024278075.1 Bacteroidota bacterium
GACTTGGCAATGGGTACTAAGCTAATAAAATTGCATCCATAATAGCGCCATTTAGGCCAAAATGAAGCTAATATCAGCGATTCGCACTTTTTGGCTGCTTTTTAACCGGACACTACTGAATTATTGATTAATAAATGTCTTTTTTAATAAGTAATATTATTCAGGAGTAATTTATGAGAAAAGCAATCTTATTTCTCACTATCTTCTTGGCTTTAAGCAATTTATCCTATTCGCAATTTACTTTTAGTGCCAGCCCGGGATTTGTTTTCAACGGTGCAAATTTTGGATTTGAAATCGGAGATTTAGTACCATACATCGGGATTCAATATGCCAATCTAAGTTCGACCAGAGAATCAAGTTATCAGACATGGGATTATGAAACAAATACGTTAATTACGGTCAAAAATTCCTACGAAGATGCTCTGGATGTTTTCATGCCTTATGTTGGTGCTAAATATTTTGTGTATAAAAAATCCACATTAAGAGCATATTTCAATGGAGCCTTTTTTCTGCCAATAATATCAGGGACTGATAAAAGGAATACTGAAGATAATGAAGATTTTAAAAGTATGATGGACGAGATGAGTTCCTGGGGCATAGAATTTGGTTTCGGAACAGAATTTTTCTTAGATGAAAACTTCAGTCTTGGAGGCGAGTTTGGTTTGAGACTCGGAAATGTTGGATCCGAATATTCTTATTCAGATATAGTTAGCACTCCGGATGGTACTGTTCCTGGCAAACGTTCTGAAAATGATAGTTATAACCTGACATCGACTTATACCAAAATATATTTGAATTATTATTTTGGCAAATAGGAAATAAGAGTAGGTCGAAAATTATTAAAAAGCTGCTCAACAGGGCGGCTTTTTTTCTATCTCGGCAATAGTTTGTTAATCCTTTGTTCCCAATGAAATAGCCATTATATTTTGATTCATCCTTCCCGTCATTTTTGTTAATTCCACAAAAAAGCCGTATATTAAAATCCTTTTCATTTATGATAATTAATAGAAAGTAATTTTCTTTATTATTTTAGAGTGACGAAAATGTGAAAAGATAAGAAATGGAATATATTTAGTACGAAGCAGAAAGGAGTATCACATGACAAGAGACGACCGCAGAAGCGCTCCTAATATATATAAGACCCGCATTTTCCCTAAGTACAAATCTTATACATTAAGAAATTTCAGAAATATATCTCAGATTCGGGCTAATTTTTCCGAGGCCGAGCTGTTTGAAATGGAAGTAGTCGGCAATGTGCTGCCGTTCAAGGCAAATAATTACGTTGTTGATGAATTGATTGACTGGGACAAGGCCGCAGCCGACCCTATTTTCAGGCTTACATTTCCACAGAAGAACATGCTCCGCCCCGAGCATTATGATATGATGGCATCCACACTGAAAAGGACAAGTTCCAAAAGTGAGATAGCATCGGTGGCCAATATTATTCGTGAAGAATTAAATCCGAATCCAGCAGGGCAAAAGGACTTTAACGTTCCGGTATTTAATGGCAGGCCGCTTTCCGGTGTTCAGCATAAATACAGGCAGACGGTGCTGTTCTTTCCGTCGCAAAGCCAGACTTGCCATGCCTATTGCACGTTCTGCTTTCGCTGGCCGCAATTTACAGCATCACAGGATTTGAAGTTTGCCAGCAAGGAAATCGATACCGTAATTGAGTATATCAAATCCGACCCGTCCATCACCGACCTGTTGATTACAGGCGGCGACCCTATGGTGATGAAACCAAAATTATTTGAGCATTATATAGATGAAATATTAAAAGCCAACCCGCCGAATTTAACAAATATTCGAATCGGGACTAAATCGCTTGCATATTGGCCCTATAAGTTTACTACCGACGAGGATTCCGGCCTGTTGCTACGCTCGTTCGAGAAGATTATTAATTCCGGCAGGCACTTGTCTTTTATGGCTCATTTCAATCATTATGCCGAGCTGTCAACGGATGTTGTCCGGCTGGCTATCAAAAGAATCCAGCAAACCGGAGCGGAAATCCGCACACAATCGCCGCTATTTAAATTCATAAACGACGACCCGAAAGTATGGAGCCGTATGTGGAACGAGCAGGTACGCCTGGGCTGTATTCCTTACTATATGTTTATTGCCCGCCATACGGGTGCCCAGCATTACTTCAAGGTCGATTTGGAAAGGGCATGGAATATTTTCCGCAAGGCATATCAGGATTGCAGCGGATTGGCCAGGACTGTGAGGGGGCCTGTGATGTCATGCAATCCGGGCAAGGTGCAGGTGCTTGGCGTTACGGAAATCAACAACGAGAAAGTATTTGCATTAAGATTTTTACAGGGACGGAATGAGGACTGGGTGCATAGGCCGTTCTTTGCCGGATATGATGCCGGGGCTGCCTGGATTAATAATCTGAAGCCGGCTTTTGGCGCAGATAAGTTTTTCTACGAAGATGAACTGAGTGCGATCTATAAAGAAAAAATAGCGGTTTTATCCAATCACTGAATTGACTCTTAATCCTTAATTATTAATGAATTCCAATTTTTCCATAACTAATGGTTTTGGTTCAGCTTTTGCAATTCTTTGAACAAGTTCTTTTCTTTTACGGTTAGCTTTTTGGGCAGATCAACTTCAATCCTGATAAGCAGATTTCCCCTTTTGGTTTTCGAGCCATAAACCGGCATACCCTGGCCGGATATTTTAAGTAATTTTCCAGGCTGGGAATAAGGTGGGATGGCAACTTTAATTTTCTTTGAGAATGTTTCCACTGTTTCGGTGCCGCCCAAAACAGCCTTGTAAAGGTCAATTGTCAGATTAATATACAAATCATTATCTTTACGTTCAATGGCGGAGTGGCCCTGAATCAGGACATTAATTATTAAATCGCCTTGCTTACCACCATTTTTTCCGGGAAATCCTTTGCCTGAAATTTTCATTGACTGCCCGTTGGCAATTCCCGGTTTGAATTTTACTTCTAAGGATTCACGGTTTATTTTCAACAGCCTCGTAGTGCCTTTGTAAGCCTCTTCTAAAGTTAAAGTCACTTCCGTCTGATAGTCTTTGCCTTTTTTTTTGGATTTAATTGCCGAAGCTGCACTAAATCCTCTGCCGAACCCGCCGGTTTGGCCGGCATCTTCGCCGAAAATCTTAGTGAAAAAATCGGAAGTTCCACCGCCGGTGCTGAAAAAATCATTAACCGATTGGCGATTGCTCTGCGATGGCCTTTGCCGTCCGCCCTGATTGAACCAATTAGTCCAATCGAAATCGTTCTCTCTGCCGCCATGAGTCCGGAAATTATTATATGAAGAACCGAGGTTGTTATACTTCCTTCTCTTAGCAGTGTCGCTCAAAACCTCGTAAGCCTCGCCGATTTCCTTAAATTTCTGTTCGGCGCTATTATCACCCTGATTGGCGTCGGGATGATATTTCCGGGCTAACTTTCTGTATGCCTTCTTGATTTCATCAGTTGTAGCGTTTCTGTCAACACCCAATATCTTATAATAATCTTTGTATTCCATCTTTACTCTATTGTTTGGCCAATTTATTTCGTTGCAGATTTATTAGACGTTGAATTCGGAATTTAATTTGTGTGATGTTCTTATGGGGCTGCATTTAGCTGAATAAAATGAAAATTAGAAATCATCCACCACGAGCTAAAGCAATCTAATGCGAGCACGTGGCAATTAACTTGTGTCCAGCGACTATTGACTTGCAACCAGCGACTAACGACTTACAGATGCCTTCTGATGTGGCCATGCTGTTCGGAGAACATAGGGTGATAGTCAACCGGTTTTCTGCCAAAACAAACTCCGAGGGATTCGAAAAATTCAATTTTATTCAAATTCACATTTCTCTGCTCGATTGCCTTTGAAGTGGGCATATATTGAATATCATTTTCCTGCACATCCACTACCGTAACGCCGCAGATACCTTCCAGCATCAAAAGAACCGCCGCGCCGCCCGCCTGCTTGCCAAAGGAAACATCATAGCTGGAGGTTCCGCCAGCCCTGACAAGATGCCCAAGCGAGACTTCCCTTATTTCGGGATATTCGTATATATCCTTAACGAAGATGCCTTCCTTAGTAAGCACTTGCTGCCAATCCTTATCGTTTTTCATTTGGCTTTCCAGCTTTTTCCGGATGTACTGTCCAACACCGGAGAGCTTGGCATGGCCAAAAGAATCCGTAGAGGCCGCCTCGTCTGTAAAAAATTGGCCGTCTTTGTTCCGGACCCCTTCGGCGGCAATAATTATATATGTAGACCCCTTAACATCGCTGGACAATAACCTGCTGATATATGTTTTCTTAAAATGCTGATAAACGACCTCGTAATCAACAAATATTTCCGGTATTAAGATGCAATCTGCATCGGCGCCAATTCCACCCCGGAAAGCCGTATGACCGGCATACCGCCCGAATACTTCAATCACCAGGGCGCGATTATGGGTCAGGCCCGTTGTCCGAAGGTCATCGGCAAATTTGGAAATACGGTTGATAGTGGAATCGCCACCTACGGAATAAGTCTGTAGGTCGAGGTCCATTGTTTTTGGTACATGAACACAGTCAATTCCTTTTGCCGTAAGGTCTACCACAACAGAGCCGGTATCATCGCCGCCTGCGATTATTAATCCGTCAATATTATGCTTTCTCAAACCCGCATTAATAATTTCATATTTGTTCGGGTCTTTAATTTTACTGATTTTAACCCTCGAATGACCGGCCTCAGAGCCCGCCACACCGGAATGAATCTTGTCGGCACGGGCAAAATCAATAATCGGCGGGTCTAAATCATTTAGGTTATATAATCCGGCATAGCCATTTGGTATCAGGCAAATTTCTATACCCTTCGTATGAGCCATTCTCGCCGCACCGTTGATAACTGCGTTCAATCCGCCGCAGTCGCCGCCACTTGTAATAATTCCCAATTTCTTCGGTTTCATTTTTTCCTTATTTATATTTCGTTCTAGTATCAAGCCATCCACAGATTCCATTGCTTCGAACTATACGATTTAGTTTCTGCCCTTAACAAGGTGGGGAACTAAAGGAGTGGCTCTTCGCACTGTTCAAAATATATCATTCGTTAGCCATTTGGCTCACATGGACGAGCTTAAATTCGACTCGGCGGTTAATATTTCGATAGTAATCATTCGTATTTCCGATTATCGGATTTTCTTCGCCTTTGCCGCTGTATAGAATCTTCATCTTTGGTATTCCAAGAGAACTGATAAATCTAACCGCAGATTTTGCTCTCTTGTTTGACAGTCTCAAGTTGACATCAGCCGGGCCGGTATCGTCTGTAAACCCGGTTATTTGAATGCTGAACTCTTTATTCTCTTTCAGGAAACCGGCAACGAGTCGAATCAGCTTTTTCGATTCTTTGGTTAATCCGGAACTGTTCTTTGCAAATATTATGTTCCTCATGCAAATAAGTGAATCTTCTATAGGAACAAGCTCCACATTATTATGAATGACTTTATATTTATTAATTCTTCTGGCATCAAGTGCCCCAATGTATGTAATAAACCCATTGGCAGACACCCTGCATGAATATAATTCACCGGCGGGCATAGTCAGGGTGTACTTCCCGTAAATGGAATCGGAATTTGCTGTTCCTGCCAGTTCGCCGCCAACCCTGATAGTGCCGTCGGTATGGGTATAGTAGGCTATTGTGGTGATTATCGGCACACGAGTTCTGGCATTCGACACCATACCCTTAGCCAGGAAAGCAACGTTCGGCCTTACCTTTTCGGGAACCTGAACTTTGAATATGTCACTTTTCCCAAGAGTATTTTGAGTGGATACATAATAAGCGTAATCTCCTGAAGCCGCAATTTTATAGCCTGCATCCCATTCTGGAGTGTTAATCGATGGCCCGAGATTTTCGGGGACAGACCAGCTTTGCCATGTCTTGTCCAGCCTTCTTGTCAAATATACATCAGCTTTTCCGAACCCCTTCCGGCCGTTACTGGAGAAATAAAGGCTTGAGCCGTCCGATGCCAAAAAAGGAGAAAGCTCATCGCCCTTTGTGTTCACCACCGGGCCGAGATTCATCGGTTTCGACCAAGTTAATTTACTCTTCCGGAAACTCACATATATATCCTTTTCGCCATAAGAATCTCCATCCTGGATTGTCATCAGCAACGTCAGGCCATCGTTCGAAAGATAAAATCCGGCGTATTCATTATAATTTTGAAAATCCTTTATGACTATTTGCTCCGGTTTGTTCCATCTGCCATTTGACTTATGAGAAATAAATATGCCACCTGCAATCGTATCGCCATTTCGTACTTCTGTGGCAAGAAGCATGTTATTGCCATCCGGCGATACCGAGCATGGGAAATTGCTGCCGTATGTATTCAGGGGCATTCCGACGTTCACAGCTTTTGTCCAACTGCCATCGTCTTTTTTGTAGGATACCCATATATCATCTTTTCCAAGATTGCCCTCGCAATTGGTTCGGCAAAAGAAAAGCGTATTGCCATCGGCCGAAATAACCGGGCTTAACTCTTCGCAACTGCTGTTGACTGCATGCCCAAGGTTGATTGTGGCCAAAGAGTCGGTTTGGCTATTGGAGGTTACGATGCTTGATATGAAGATCAAACTTATTAATAATAATTTACTTTTCATGATTTGCTTCAATTCTTTTTGATAAAGAATAATAATGTTGATTGTCTGAATTAGCTATAAATAATTGAAATTTTACAGACAAAAAAACGAAAAATCGACTTAATCCTGCATTGTGCGTTGTGTTCATCACAGCTTGCTGCAAGTATCATGTTGAGATTCCTCTACTTACGGCAGAGCAGTTTCTGCAAATGCGATATTCAACATTTTATATAGCAAACGTGCTGCCAATATATCGGGATGGCTTAAATTATTAATCGGCGCCAGCTCTACTATATCAAATCCGACTATGTTTTTGCCGGCTGTCCTTATTGCCCGAAATATATCAAGCGTTTCGGAATACAGGAAGCCATCCGGCTCGGGGGTGCCGGTTGATGGCATTATTGCAGGATCGAAATAATCCAGGTCGAATGTAATGTATACGTCCTTATTTAGGCAGTTGACTATGGCATCAATCCAGTTTGCAGAATCGATTCGATTCGTTGAATCAATGCTATTCTTAGAATAAATCCCACGCCTAATCTCAGAAGCAAAAAAAGTGTTGATATGCAAGTTATTAATTCTCTCAGCTTCTTCCTTGCATAACGCTCTTATTCCAACCTGCGTAACGCTGCCGGCAGGGAAAAATTCAATCACCCTCGACATAAAACAAGCATGTGAAAAAGGCGAGCCGTCATAAGTGTCCCTCAAGTCCGAATGAGCATCAAAATGCAGCAAGCTCATGTCGGGATATTTCGAGAAATGAGATTCGATTGGCGCCGTTGAGATAGTATGCTCGCCTCCCAAAGTGGCAACGAATTTGCCGCGGTGCAGCAATTCATCCACCTGCTGCTTAATCAAATCCAAAGCGTCTTTGCCATTTCTGCCTTTGAAATCGATTGGCGCAAGAGTAGCAATACCCTTGTCGAAACAGAGTTCCGTATCAAATTCATCGTCATAGAACTCCACAAAAGCACTCGCCGCAAGAATCACCTCCGGGCCTTTGGACGTACCCTTGCCATAGCTGACCGTATGCTCGTATGGGGCTGAAACTATGGCAATGTCAGAATTCTCCAATTGCGAGTATTTCTCTTCGATTGACAAGAAGTTCGCATTGCTGTCTAATATTTTCAAATTGTTCCTTTATCAATACTTCAGATATATTTTATAATGACTTGAAAAATAAAGCACTTACGAAATGTCATTCTGAGCCCTTCGGCAGTCTATCCTGAGTCCTTCGACTTCGCTCAGGATAAGCTCAGTCGAAGGACTCAGGGTGACTATTTTAGTGTCATAGTGAGCGGAGTCAAACTATAGACACGATCGGCCTGACTCGGGATAAGCTCCGCAAAGAATCTATAACTCTATACATTTTAATTGTTTATAGATTCTTCACTACGCTCCGCCACAAGTGGCTACGCTCCATTCAGAATGACAAAAATGTCCGATCTGTTGCCTTTATAAGAAAAATGAAATAACGTCAAACATACATATAAGCGTTGTGGCTATGCAATATTGCTGTTCGGAGCCGCCCATAAAATCTCCCTGCCAACGAGGAGAATAAAAGAAAAGCGGAAAGCCTTAAATCCGAACAATGACAATTGATGCCCGGCATATCGCTAAAGACTTCTAAATAATTAACATATTGTCATTTTACTATATTGTAATAAGAAGGACAGTTGCGTCATCCTGCGGTTTTGACTATTATTTATGGCATAGAATATGTTATAGATATATTTATATCGTATTTAGAATTAGTGAATTGTTCTACGAGAAACCGTGAATGTACTAATTATTAGTAGGGGTGACGAATTAGCCGACGGTGATATTAACCTTTTTTGCTGTTGCGAACCGGATAATTTTCCGGATAATTTTAATAGCTAATCTATCGTTAAATTGATTATTAATTTGGCCTATAAGAACGGCCAATAAGACTATTATTTACTTTTCGTTGAATGCAGAAGGATGAATCCATGCACGAAGCGGGAATTATGAGTTGTTTGGCTGGCAGAAAGCAGTGCATGAGAAAGCAAGCTGTTGTTCATTGTTTTTAATCGATATTTTTCAGCAGGATTAATTTTGGCATGGACGATATATTTTATGAGTCGGGAGTTATTAAAACGGGTTACAATCTTATATCGATTTTATGGAATTGGTATACTTAAGAGCGATATTTCGCTCTATTTAACGATATTTCGCTCTATTTCGAATATTTGTGTGAAGCGATTTGTAAAAAGTAGGATAAGTCGCTTTTTTTATATATTAAGTTAAGGCAATAGGATGCAATCATCCCGATTATTTCGGACGTGTTAAGGAACAATTCCGTATCTATTTAGGAATATGTAGAGTTAGCCGGACACTGCGGCAATCATATTCAACTCGACGAATGAGAATCCTTAAACAACTGTTATCCATTGCCTGACTGACTTCTTTAAAAACTAATAAATAATGCAGGTTAAATCCTGATGAGTTTGCGATACAAAATAATTTCGTTCATTATCCTTGCCGCTCTTTGCTTCTGGGTTATAGATTCTGTTGTGGAATGGCTGCTTTTTTATGATTCATCATTTGATGAGTTGCTGGGCAAGGGCATCCCATATTACAATAAAATCTATAATCCCATGCACGAAGTATTATTGAGAGGAATAATCCTTGGCAGCTTCATTTTCTTTTATGTCTCCACGGCAACATTACTTATTAAAAGAAAAAGAATTGAAGATGAACTGCTGGACAGCAGAGAGAAGTATAAGAAACTCGTTGATAATTCGCTGATAGGCATTGGAATATCTAAAGGCAATAAAGTTGTATTTGCTAATGACAAGCTCCTGGAAATTTGGGGATATGATAATTTTGAAGAATTTGCCAGAATTACAATACTTGACCATATCGCCCTGGAAGACCGTGAGAAGATATTGAATAGAATGAAAAAAAGAGATAATGGCGATAATCTCACTTCCCATCTTGTTCATAAAATTATCCGTAAGGATGGAGCTATCAGGACTCTCGAACTGTCGTCAACCCCGATTACAATAGCTAATGTTAAATATATCCAGTCAACTTTCCGGGATATTACCGAACGCAAACTGCATGAAGATGCACTGAAAGAAAGTGAGACGAAATATAGCTCTATTGTCAATTCTGCTAACGATGCGATAATTACCGCAGACCACAATAGTAAGATAGTATTTATCAATCCTTCTGCCGAGAAAGTATTTGGCTACTCTCATGACGAAGCCCTGGGCTTGCCTTTAACGGACCTGCTACCCGAAAGATATAAGAAAATGCATACGTTTTCATATAGAAAGGCAATTGAAACCGGAGACCACTATTTAGTTGGCAAAACCATTGAAGCCATTGGGCTGAATAAAGAGGGCAGGGATATCCCGATTGAACTCTCATTTGCCAGCTGGAAAACAACAAAAGGTACTTTTTATACATGTTTTGTAAAGGATATAACAGACAGGAAGAATGCAGAAGAAATATTATTAGAAAATCAGGAAAAATACTCTGCCGTCCTTCATCAAAGTGCAGATAATATCTACCTATTAGACTTCAAGACGAAGAAAATTATCGAAACTAACGATGCCTTGCAGAAGCTTCTGGGCTATACCGCAGAAGAACTGGAAGGCCTTAGAGTTTATGATTTTGTGGCTCATGACAAAGATAATATCGACAGGAAAATAGAAAATGTTATTTCAAACAAGAGGTTCAATCTTGGCGAACGCTACTATAAACGAAAAGATGGCTTGCTGGTGGATGTGGAAGCAAGCGGGAGTTTAATTAATTATCATGGCAAAAAAGCCGTTTGTATTGTTTCGCGCGATATTACCGAGAGGAAAAAAGCGGAAAGTGAAATCAGGGAAAGAAGCAAGTTCCTCCATTCGATTTTGGAATCGTTAACCAATCCCTTCTATGTAATTAATGTAGATGACTTCACAATCGCAGAGGCCAATTCGGCTGCACTGAACGGATTGTCAAAAAAAGGCATGACGTGCCATGAAATGTCGCATCTGAAGCGCAAACCATGCGATGAGGCTGATCACCTTTGCCCGATTGAAGTGATTAGGAGAACAGGCAAGCCCGCAAGAATGGAACATATACATTATGATTCGAAAGGGAACAGACAAAGCGTTGAGGTTAATGCCTACCCGCTGTATGACGACGATGGTGAATTGAAACAGATAATCGAATATACCTTAGATATTACTGAGCGCAAGGCTGCGGAAGAAGAAATTCAGAAACTTAACGAAGACCTCGAACTAAGAGTTAAAGACAGAACCTTCCAGCTTCAGGATGCTTTGGAGGAAATCAGGTTCGAAAATGAGGAAAGGAAAAGGGTGGTTCTGGAGCTTGAACAAGTCAATGCTTCGAAAGACAAGCTGTTTTCTATTATTTCTCATGACTTAAGAAGTCCGATTTCATCATTGATAATGACTACCGAATTGCTGATAAATTATTATGACAGATTTGACAGAAGCAGCTTAGAAGCCAAATTAAAACAAAACCTTACCGCATCGAAGCAAATATATAATCTTTTTGACAATCTGCTGTCATGGGCTAAATCGCAGTTAGGCAAAATCGAGTTCGAACCGGAAAGGATTGATTTCTTCGATGTACTAAAGGACGTCTTTCCGTTAATGCAGCTGCAGGCCGAAAATAAAAAAATAGAGATTTTATTTGATAGATACCAACATGCTGAAGTTTATGCTGACAAGGCAATGCTTGAAACAATATTGAGAAATTTAATAAGCAATGCAATTAAGTTTACTTCCGGGGATGGTAAGGTAGAGATAAAATGCGAACAAACAAACGGGAGTTTCGAAATTTCTGTTAATGATACTGGTATTGGAATGAAGCAAGAAGACATCGACAAGCTTTTCAGAATAGATGTACACCATACTTCAGTTGGTACTGACAAAGAAAAAGGTACCGGCCTCGGTTTGATCCTTAGCAAAGAGTTTGTTGAAAAAAACAATGGCAAAATCTGGGTTGAAAGCCAATTTGGGAAGGGGGCAACTTTTAAATTTACCCTTCCTTATGTCGAGGAATTGCCAGTATGATTATTCGGAAGCTCTCCGGATGCTCATTAATATTCCGTTCGGACATGCAACAGCGACCGGAGTGGCTCCATCAAAACGGGCACTCGGATTAAGATGCTAATGTATTCAAAGCCGTCCGGCATCTATATCGTGGCCGAAAGCAGCTTCGAACGATTGCAAAAGGTCTCAATATATTCAAAGATACTCAATTCCGCCTCATGCCTGTTCTGGCAGTGTTTCCGTTATACCAGTTCAAGTTTACTTTTGATAAACACCTCAGCAACAGTGCTTGGTGATTTAATTAGATTATCATAACCCAACTACCTCGGGTATTTTATTCAGCGGTTTTATATATTATTGGGAATATAGGAGTTAGCCCGATAGTATGATAAGTATTTTTGGCCCCATAAATGAGCAATCCTGATTACCTGTTGGCTACGGACTGTCAGTGGCTTTGGTAATTACGAATAATGCGTGATAAATACTAACTGCATATTATTACTGTAAAGCCTTATCCGGATTAAGACAAACTGGCTACTAATATTTTTATTATATTGTAGAAAATATTTTGGAGATACTATCGATAGGCAATTGCCCCAGATGGTAGGAAAAGGTTGTTATCTATATTGAACACTTAGAAAACCTTGCCCCGTTAGGCAAGCTCTTTGCAAAATATGGACTCCACCCCAATGCAATCAATCAATAACTAATAATAATGAGAGATAAATAATGCTATATAATGATTTAATTCGAAAGCTATCTGTTCATAACGGCCAATGTGTATCGTGCAATATTATTTGGATTGCTGCCACAATAACGCTTTTTTTTCTTTGCCGTGGGATTTGTGCTTTTAGTGGGCCGTACGGCTACGAAATCATTACATTGAAATCAATAAAGCCATCCGAATCAATACCAATAATAGTAAAATACCTGCAGCCCGATAAATCAGTTAATCGTAAGATTTTCAATGCAACAAGATTGTCGTCAACTGGCGGCAGTTTAACGAAAGAAACAATCAATATTAAAGCCGGGGTGGGAAGTGTTGTGTCGGAAGTGTCTGCAAATGCCGATTTCGAAATTATTATAAATGGAGAGAAAACCGGAAAAATTGTAGAGTTAATATCCGATGTCCCGAAAAAATATTATGAAGGGCAGTTGGGGGCGGATGAAGTGTGGACTTCGGATTTCGAGTATTATATAACGGGTGACTTATACGTAAAAGAGGGATTGGCCCTATTAATTGAAAAGGGTACAAGAATATATATTGACAGCAAAATAAACATATTTATTGACGGTGGTACTAACATCAATGGCACCAAGGACGAGCCGGTTGTATTCACATCATTCTTTAATGATAAGCCCTGGGGCGGTATTGTCTTTGGCCCGAAAAGTTCAATATCAAGATTCACCAATTGCATAATAACAAATGGAGGCGGCAACGACGAATACATAATGGGCCATTCGATGAGCCAGGCGGTTGTGAATATGTTGGCTGCCGATGTCACTTTCGACGAGTGCTATTTTATAGACAATACAGGAAAAGCATTTGGAGCAACCGATAGCAGAGTGACTATCTCGAATTCCTTAATATCAAGGTGTGATACCGGAGGAGAGTTCCATACGAGCTTAGCCAATATTACCAATACCGTTGTGTCCGAGATTCCGGATAATACTGATAATTTCATTGATGATGACAATGACGGGTTTTATTTTCTTAACCCGCACTCTTCTTCGGACGAGCCATCAATTGTCGACGGGTGTTATTTTATTAAAGGAAAAGATGACGCCATTGACCATAACGGGGCCAAGCTAATAGTTAAAAATACATATATCGATGGTTTTACTCACGAAGGCATTGCAGCGTCTACGGACAACTTTGTTAAAGTCTTCAATTCATTGATAACAAACTGCAATCAGGGAATCGAGGCCGGCTATGGCGAGCCGGAAGTAATGGTCGACCACTGTCTGATTATCCGGAACGATGCGGGAATTCGTTTTGGTGATTCCTATGATATTGCTTGTGAGGGGAATATGGAAATTCGCAATACAATAATTATAAAGAATGGTATTAATATCAATAACTTTGTTAATCTGTTAGAAGGGCCATTCCCCGGCGGTATTAATCTTGGCAATACACTTCTGGACAACAGTGATTATAAAGAGGAATGTTTGAACTGTGTGATTGGCGAGGCGCTGTTTAATGAGAATTATTTATTAGTTGAAGGATCCCCGGGAAAGGCCATGGCTTCGGACGGTTTGGATATTGGGCTTGTCGATACTTTATTGAACGGCCATTTAGTATATCTTCCGGATGATGGGACAATTCCGAAAACATTTCACTTTAAATCATTTCCGAATCCGTTTTCCATAGCAACGAATTTATGCTTTGAACTGAATGAATACAGTTTCACGGAAATAGTAATAATTAATTCCTTAGGGCGGCAAATAGAAAAAATTATATTAGGATACGTAGAGCAGGGGCGGCAATGCGTTCGATGGCAGCCCGTTGGTTTAAGCAAAAGTATCTATCGGGCAATATTAATTACAAATGGCCAGGCCTCCGGAAGTATAAATATTGTTTATCAATAACAGGCCTCCGAATAATTCGACTATAATGCCATTGCTATGCAACAGGCCTCCGATTTTCATATAAGCGCTGCTGGATTCCCATTTGAGCTTTGCTGCTTCGTCTTTTTTGGCCAGGCCATCGTTTTTCGGAGCTTTTAGGTAGTTCAACTTATTTTTTATTCAAGTTCATTGTGTTATCTTTAAGTTTGTCGTAAATTGACGAAAGTCCATTAATTATGAATTATTTACGGGAATAGAAAATATAGCTTGCTTTCTATTGTTCTATTGCCTATATTGCTTTGGACGTTAGTTATCCCTTTGTTATCCCTAAGCTTTTCCTTAGCTTTCCCAATATTAAGAAAAGGGAAGGCAGTTTTCTTCAACGTTAATCCGGAGGCAGCCATGATACGTAGCCCATAACCATTCCCGCTTTAGCACTCACAAAAAAACCGGTGAGGAAAACCCCACCGGCCGGTAGATATGAACTTCGGCTGAGTCTCGCTAAAGAACTGCCAAAGTGCCATATCGGTTGTTGTTAATTTACGGATTTTTTCGTAAATGCCGAAAAGTTATTTATTTTTAATTATTTTGTAAATTAATTTATTAGGAGTATGTCATGAAGAAGAAATTATTTGCAGCTTTATTTATGGTATTGTTTTTAGTATCTACATCTTTGTTCGCTTTTTTCGATTGGAGCGACACAGGCTGGACGTCAAGCAACGGGTTGAACTCTGTGGCCGGCCAAGCCTCAAATTTACAACCAATTCCAGGGGGGTGGTCTTTCTATTGTTCAGGAGATGGAATATGTTATCAAATTATTGGTGGTGGCCTATGGATTTATTCAACAGTACAGTCGCCCGAAGAAGGAGATCCATTTGTTGAAATCACAAAACAATAGTTCATCATAGATACAGAAGGGAACTATTCGTTCCCTTCATTTTTTTATTAAAACATTAAAGCAACATGAAAATAATTATTGTATTACTTTTACTATTATCTACTCACTGCACTTCGAATAAGGATTTGCTTAGCGATTTCAAACAGCTTAAATTAGCAGTAGATTCTACTTTACACAAGAAATCTCTTGAAGTGGCCGAACTGGTCAACATAGAAGAGTCTGAATCATTAATTCTAAATGATGTTTATGCTACTGATATTAACTTTGCAACTAATAAAATAATTGTGGCAGACCCTGTTAACAGAAGTGTAAATATATATAACTATAAAACCGGAAGCATTATTAATAGTGTTACATCGGGACTCAATCTTAGTGATTCATTAATATATTCTGGTAGAATCCCGCTTGACCATACATTAACCGGAAGGCGTTTTAGATACCTTAAAAATGCAGAATATGAAGAATTTGGATTAACTCAACAAGATATAAATCTTCAAAAGAATAGATATTTTGTACCCAAATTTGTTAGTAACGATAAGATAGAGATTTTAGCAACAATCTATGCGCCAGCTATTTCTGAAGATAATTTCACAGTATTGGATAATACTGCGGCAATAATTAAATATGATTCAATGCTAAATTTAAAACGTGTAACTGTATTTGAAAATAGTCTGAAGGGATACTCACTTTCTTATGCGTTTCTTATAGATAAAGAACGCGGCCAATATTTATTAACCAGTTCAACTTATCACAGAACAAATACATATAAATTATTTGATTCGCTCACAGCAATATCTTTATATGATAGAAATGGTAATTTTATTAAAGTTGCTTCTTACCTCCCTGGTATCTATGAAACTGTAAAAAGCGGATATAAATTGCAATGGATGCCCAAGATAGCTCAAATTAACAGTAAACCTTTCATTGCATTCCCACTTGATTTAACAATATATGGTATCAATAGTCAAAAACGATTTAACCTTGTTAATCTTCCTTATAGTAATGATCATGGCTTTGAGTATTTCAAAAAAAATAGACGCGAAATTATGGATCCAAATGTTAGTGTTGATCGATTCAGTGAAATAAGGGATGTGATAAAAAATATATTTCCTATTAATATTGTTGGACTCTTTTCAGTAAACAAGAACCTAATTGTTCGTGTACTTGTGTATGACGATACGGTCGAGGGTGGCTATTACTATATTTTACAGGAATATAGCCCTTCCGGAGAATTGCTGTCGCAGACAAATATTTATGAAGATTTTAACAATAAGATTCATTATGTAACATTCGATAATGCAAATAACTACCTTGTCCTGTTCAAGAAGAGCAAGGATGGCTGGACTATGGAAAAGAGGAAATGGCAATGAAAAATCCATATATTATAGTCCCACTATTATTTGTCATTGTAATTTCAGCTTTGTCACGGAATAGTTTGTTTAATGAGATAGCAAAGCTATCCGGACTGAACGAGAACGAATTTTTACTGGTCGTTTATTTAAATCCGGCTACTTGTGTGAAATGTTATATTGAGCCATTTGATATAATAAATTATATAGAAAAAAATAAGCGTAAGGCCAAATTCAAGTATCTGGCAATGGTTAAGTGCGATCGGGAAATAGAGCTTAAAGTATTCAAAAGGGAAACCGGCTGGAAGTATTATTCCTATGTTGATGACGGGACTTCATTGAAGAAATTAGGCGGAGAGGGCAAAACAGTAATCTCAATATTAAATCATAACGGTGAGAATCAATTGAATTTGAGAGAGATGCAAGTAATGAAAAACAGAAAATTAGTGAGAGGATTCCTAAAAGGCCTTTGAAAAAACCTCAAGCGAAGCCTAATAGTTTTAGAATGGCCGGATGCAGAATACCCGTATACATTCGCCACGCTTCTCATAGTTTCTACCGGACATTACAAAATCTCATCTAAAATTATCCATATAATCACAACAACAAATTTCTTACTCTTAGTTCCGGCAGGATCATAAAGCCTGATTAAAAAAAAATCTCAAGTATATTCTTTAACATTGATTTCGCCTTTCAGAGCGTAGTAAACCCCTTCGGCCAGGGCCTGCATCTCATCTTCGCCGGGATAAATCTTGACAGGTGCGATGAATTTAACGCCATTTCTTATCCACTGCACGAGCATGGCGGAATGCGCCAGGCCACCGGTTATTAATATTGCATCTACCTTGCCGTTAACCACAGTGGCCATAGCCCCGATTTCCTTCTTAATCTGATAGGCCATCGCCCGAAACACCTGCTTGGCTTTCCTATCCTTTCGTTTAATCATTTCTTCAACTTCGGTGGCACTGTTCGTCCCGAGGTAGGAGACAATCCCGCCATTCCCCGTAATCATCTTCCTTACCTGATGCAGTTGATATTTACCCGAGTAGCATAGCTTTACAACCTGGCCGACCGGCAGAGAGCCCGTTCTTTCAGGCGAAAACGGCCCATCGCCGTCCAAGCCGTTGTTCACATCGATTACACGCCCGTGCTTGTGAATTCCCACGGTGATGCCGCCGCCAAGGTGGACTACAATTAGATTCAGATGCTCATATTTCGTATTGGTATCGCGGGCATATCTGCGGGCTACCGCCTTCTGGTTCAAAGCGTGGAAGATGCTCATCCTGGGGAGTTCGGGCCTGCCCGAGAATCGCGCAAGCTCCTCCAATTCATCAACCACCACGGGGTCGACTATATAAGCTTCGGCCACTTTCCCCGATTCCTTTGCAATTTCTCTGGCGAGAATTCCGCCCAGGTTGGATGCGTGTTCGCCTAACACCCCAACCCGAAGGTCTTCGATCATCGCATCGCTTACCTTATACACGCCGCCCGGGATTGGCTTCAATAAACCGCCGCGGCCAACAACCGTATCAAAAGATTCCACGTCAATGCCGGCTTCTTTCAATGAGTCTAATATTAATTTCTTCCTGAAATCATATTGGTCGAATGTCATTCTGAAACTGTCGAGGTCGTCGAGGCTGTGCCGGATGGTTTTGGCAAACAATGGCTTCAGGCCATCGAAGACCGCAATTTTTGTTGAAGTCGAGCCGGGATTTATTGCAAATATTCTCATTGTTAATTCTCGTATTTACATATAGATACGAAATATTTTCAGCAAAATGCCCTAAATAATCTGTCTAATATGATGCGGCAAGGGCAATCGACATTAGCTTGCTTTTGTCCGAATCCGACCGTGATGTAAGCACAACCGGAGCGTCGGCACCAAGCGTAATCGACGCCACTATAGCACCGCCGAAATAAGTCAGGCTCTTGTAAAGCACATTGCCAGCCTCGATATTCGGGGCAACCAACAGGTCGGCCTCGCCGGATACTTCGCTGCTTATGCCTTTGTGCTTGGCGGCCTGCTGCGACACCGCATTGTCGAAAGCCAAAGGCCCGTCTATCAGGCATCCTTTAATCTGGCCCCGCCGGTTCATCATGGTTAGCAAAGCAGCATCAACGGTGGCGGGCATCTTCGGATTAACCCCTTCGATGGCTGCCAATACTGCAATCTTTGGATTATCTATGCCCAATCTGTGGAACATATCAACGGAATTATTGATAATTGCAATTTTCTCATTCAAATCCGGTGCTATGTTCTGTGCAGCATCTGTCAGGGCAATGAGTTTGTGATAATATTTAGTTTCAAAGAATCCTATATGGCTCAGCAGGCCGCCGCGATGAAGGCCATTTTCCTTGTCGAGAATTGCACGTAGAAAATCTGCGGTTCCGGCCAGTCCCTTCATCAGTATTTGGGCTTTGCCGTCTCTGATTAATTCAACGCAAATACGGGCGCATCGAACGGAGTTTTCTTCATTTATTATTTCGAAGCTGCTTATATTGAATTGATTATCATTGGCAATCTGTTCAATTTTTCGTCTGTTGCCAACAAGTACCGCATCCGCGATACCTTCGCTATGGGCATCGATTACTGCCTTCAACACAGGCAAGTCTCCGGCTGCCACAACCGCTATTTTCTTCTTCGGCTTCCGCTTTGCAATTTCTATGAAGGTATTTAATGATTTAAGTTCCATATCGTCTCTAATATTAGTTCGGATTATTCATAAAATATCTAAAATACCTGACGGGCAATGGATAACAGATGATTAAGATGACTCAATTATAAGCCATACATGATCGCCGTTGAATCGGCCTAACCCGAATACTTCCAGAGAGATACGAAGCTCTTGAGTAAAAGTCCCGCAATATTCGGGTTATAAGAAGTCACTAATGATAAATCAAGATAAACTTCCGATGGCCGCTTCAACTTCCCGAAGAATTTCACATGATTTAACTACTTCCTTCATGGCCGTATGATCTGTATACAAAGGCCGGTCGATGTCCAGAAAATCAACATGCCTTCTAACAACGTCTTTGGCCGCCCGCACGCCTTGGCCGAATGTAAAATCCCTGAAATCAAGAGCCTGTGCGGCAGCTATAAACTCAATACCGATTATGCCATAAGCATTGTCCAGAATCTGTGCATTCTTGATTGCTGTGTTCATGCCCATCGATACGAAATCCTCCTGGTCGGCGGCGGCCGGAATCGATTGAACAGATGCCGGTGCGGAAAGAATACGCTGCTCGACTATCAGCGAATCCGCCGTATATTGGCTTAGCATCAGCCCCGAGAACATGCCTGCACCTTTGGTCAGAAACGCCGGCAATCCCTGGCTCAGGGCGGGATTGAGCAGGCGGTTCAGCCTTCTCTCGGACAGCACCGAAACCATAGTGACAGTCACCCCGGCCATATCCATTGGCAGAGAGACGGGCGAGCCCTGGAAGTTCGCACCGGATAGCGCTAAATTATCCTCCGGCAAAAAAATCGGATTGTCGCCAACGCCATTTAGCTCAATCTCCACCTGGCTTTTAGCATACTCACAGGCATCATGGGCAGCGCCAATCACCTGCGGCGTCGACCGCATAGAATACGCATCCTGCACTTTCGTTTTAATTCTTCCGGTCAGCAAATCCCCGCCTTCAAAGCATTTCTTGATTGCTGCCGCACATCTCTGCGCCCCAGCAAAACCGCGTATCTTATGAATCCGAATATCGTAAGGCTTCATATTTGCAAGCAGAGCTTCGAGCGACATAGCGGCGGCTATCTCGGCCTGTTTCAGCAAGCTGTTGAAATCGTAAAGGTGAATCGCACTCATCGCCGTCAGCAGGTTAGAGCCGTTAATCGTTGCCAGCCCGTCGCGCACCTCAAGGCCCGGGATAGCAATGCCGGCTTTGTCGAGGGCCACTCGCCCGGGGAGCCGCTTGCCATCGTAGAAAGCCTCGCCCTCGCCCATCAGCAGCAGGGCTATCTGCGACATCGGAGCCAAATCCCCGCAAGCACCAACTGACCCTTTCTGGCACACAACGGGCGTTACGCCTTTGTTGAGCATTTCAACAAGCGTTTGGGTTATTGCAAGGCGGCAGGCGGAATTGCCGTGGGCATGTACGTTAATCCTTCCGGCCATTGCGCCGCGGACGTATTCGATTGGTGCCGGATCGCCAATGCCGGCCGAATGATTATATATCAGATACTTCTGGAAATCCTGCAATTTGTCGGCGTCGAGCACCATTTCGGAGAATTCGCCAATGCCCGTATTTACTCCGTACATTATCTCTTTGCGGGCTACTTTCTCCTCGAGCATCCTGCGGCAGGATTGTATCCTTGCAATCGCACCGTCGCTTAGCTCAACCTTCGCATTATTCCGTGCTATATCAACAATTTTTCCTATTGTCAATCCCTCGCCATTCATTACTATTGCCATTTCCGTTCCTGATAATTTCGAATTTTTGTTATAAATGTAATTCTATTAAAAATAATTCTGAGACTTCTGAATAATAGGCATTCTGAACCCTTCGACTCCGCTCAGGGTGACTATTTTAGTGTCATAGTGAGCGGAGTCGAACTATAGACACGATCGGCCCGGCTCAGGATAAACTCCATTAAGAATCCAGTCTTGATGCGGCTTCTGAATTCTTCAGCCACTCCGCCGCGAGTGGCTACGCTCCAATCTGAATGACAATTTTCACACATTATATTGCGATGCTATGAAAGCAAGAATCGAAATTTTCAGAAGTCTCATTCTATTAATTTCTGATTCTTGTTCCATATGCTAAAGCACGTGGCTATTTCTTCTTGATTCGAACTATTCCTTATTCATGTTCCATGAGCTTTAGTTCGCGAATAATTATTTCCATTTTTCCCTTCGCAAGTCATGCCATCAAAGTGCAGATAGCTGCCACATTCACCATATCTGCCGACGAGCAGCCGCGCGATAAATCGCAATATGGCTTGTTCAGCCCCTGGACTATCGGCCCGATGGCCTCGGCACCGGCCAACCGCTGAGTCAGCTTGTATCCTATGTTGCCGGCATCGAGATCGGGGAAAATAAGCACATTAGCGCTGCCCGCCACCGGCGATCCCGGGCTTTTCTTTTCACCGATGGATTTGATGATAGCCGCATCAAGCTGGAGCTCGCCGTCGACGGCAAGGCCCGGGGATTTCTCCTTAATAATATTTGTAGCCGATACTACTTTATCCACATGAGGATGATCGGCACTGCCTTTGGTCGAGAATGACAGCATAGCAATTTTCGGCTGCTCGCCGGTTACGGCCTGGTAATTCGCGGCCGAACTTATGGCAATATCGGCAAGCTGTTCGGGATTCGGGTCGGGATTGACCGCACAGTCGGCAAAGCAAAACATCTTATCCGGCAAAATCATAATAAAATAACTGCTGACAACCGATATGCCCTCAGCCACGCCAACAGTATGGATTGCAGCCCTTAGCACATTACCAGTCGAGGAAATATTCCCGCCCACACAGGCATCTATCCTGCCGGTTTCCAGCAATAATCCGCCATAATACAGAGGGTCGGCAACTTTGATTGACGCCTCAATCAAGGTCATTCCCTTCGACTTTCGCTTCTCGAAAAGTATATGGGCAAATTCCTGAATATGCTCGGAAACCGATGGATCGTAGATCATTATCCCGTCGATGTTAAGGCCATTGTCGGATGATAGATTGTGAATCTTAATCTTATTGCCGATAAGAACAGCCCGGGCAATATTCTCCTTTTGCAGTATTACTGCCGCTTCAATCGACCTTATATCCTCGGCATCGGGAAATCCTACGGTTAATTGCTTATTGCTTGCTTTTGCCCGAATTGTTTCAATAAATAAATTAGCTGCCATGATGAAATCCGAATAATTATTAAACAATATGTACTCAGGTTAATTCCTGCGAGGTGCGTTCAATACCACACGCACGGTGTCCCGTGCCAAAATCAACTCTTCGTTGGTCGGGATTACGAATACTTTAACTTTGCTGTTGTGAGTGCTAATCATCATTTCGCTGCCCTGCACCGCGATATTATTTTTTTCTTCGTCGATTTCAATTCCAATGTGGTCCATGCCTTCGCAAATTTTACTGCGAATTTTTGGTGAATTCTCTCCGATTCCAGCCGAAAAGCAAACGGCATCGGCACCATTAATTGCTGCCATATATGCCCCAATATATTTTTTCGCCCTGATGCAAAACATGTCTAAGGCAAGCTGGGCTCGCCTGTCGTTGAATTCATCAACTTCGTCAATCAAATCGCGCATATCGTTAGTCAGGCCTGAAATCCCCAAAACGCCGGAACGTTTGTTTAGCATAGCGAAAATTTCATCGATGGTAGCGCCCTCTTTGTGCGACAGGAATTCAATCACCGTAGGGTCGATGTCGCCGCAGCGGGTTCCCATCATCAGCCCTTCCAGCGGTGTGAAGCCCATGGATGTATCGATGGAATCGCCTTGCTTAATCGCACAGGCCGACGAGCCATTGCCGAGGTGGAGCGTGATAATATTGGTATCCTCACGCGCCTTGCCGGTCAGGTCTCTGTAGCGATAGGAGATATATCGGTGCGAAGTGCCGTGGAAACCATATTTCCTTATTTTATACCGCCTGTACATTTGGTAAGGAATGCCGTACAGGTACGCTGTCTCTGGCAATGTAGAATGAAAAGCAGTGTCGAACACGGCCACCTGCGGGGTAGTGCTGCCGAATACTTCGCGAGCAGCATAAATTCCCTTAATATTAGCCGGATTGTGCAGCGGGGCCAATTCGATGCAGTCCTCAATTCCACGAATCACTTCATCGTCAACCCGAATCGAACTTTTGAAGCGCTCGCCGCCGTGAACCACCCGGTGGCCTATGGCATGAATATCCTCCAGGCCTTTAATGCCAGGCACTTCATAATCCGGATTCGTCAGGAGTTTCAGTACATAATTCAGGGCGGCTTTATGGTCTCTTAAAGGAGTTGCTTCCTTCAATGCGGCTTTGCCCTCCACCTGATAGCTAATCAGTGCCTGGCTGCCGATACGTTCGATTACTCCCATGGCCAATGTCCGGTCGGCGTGTTGTTCAATCAGGTCAAGGTCTGTTTCGATTATCCTGAATTTCAATGTGGAACTGCCGCAATTTAATACGAAAATATTCATAATTTCACCGTAAAATTAAAATAACTTTTATTTATTGTTAGTTCCTTCGGTTGTTCCATCCATCAGAACTAAAGCGAAGTATATTCCCGATACAAATATAACAACTTTTTAAATACTTATTAACCCGCATTATTCATAAAACATACAAAACACCTGACATGCAGTGGATAACAGATATTTAAGACAACTCAATAATAAGCCAAATATGATCACCGTGGAATCGGCCTAACTCAAATATTTCTTATGAGATACGAAGCTCTTGGTTAAAATCCCGCAATAAGCGGGCTAATCAAAGACATATATAATAATTATTATGTGATTCGGAATGTTGGCTAAACTCATTTATTCGATACGAACCAATCACTTAGCCGCCTCTATCAATCCATCGCAGAGCCAATTGGCCACTGCCTGGCGGTTGCCCGGCTCCACAATTCGAACCTGGTCGAGCGGATTTTGGATATTGCCTAATTCAATATAAATACACACTGGCTTGGTCTGTTTCAGCATGAAGAGATCCCTCGGGCTAATCGTTCCTTCGTACCCGCGGTTTGGCTGGGCAATTTTATATTTAGTTTCGATGGTTTCAAGAAGAATTCGGGCAGTTCTTTTGCCCTCGTCGCTGGCTTCATTGTGATAGAAAAATATGTCAATTCTTTTATTGGTAATCCTGGAATCGACGTGGATGGATATTGCCTTTTGGCTGATGGCAGTTTTTGCATTTTTGAAAAACAGATCATTGATAATATCAACCCTTTGCTGCAACCGGGGGCGCTGCCGGTGGGATATGCTGTCGCCGCCGAGATAGAATTCGTGATTGTCATTGCTCAGGTACCGCACATCCCGAATTCCATCATCGGGGTCGCGAACTATTATATACACAAGGGCGCCATGCTCGATCAGATTCCTGGCCAGCCGAAGCGTAACGTCGTAGGCATATTCATCTTCGCTGAGTTTATGTCCGGCTTTGCTGCCGATTGCACCCGGATCGGGGCCGCCGTGGCCCGAGACAAGATAAAACACCTCTCCTTTAAGCAGATGATCCTTCTCTACAACCTCTTTATATTTATCGCCGAATATCGGATATTGCTTCGTAACCAGTTCATCCTGCTTAATGCCCTTGAATTCCAAGAGCGGCACCCAAAGCTGGCCGGAGATGCGGAAATCTGCCTTTTTTATGCCCCGCCTCCATAATCTCAGGTTGTACAATTCAATGCTCTTGGCATAATCGTAATCATTATTGCCAATCGAAGAGCGGATATTTTGTCCGTTAAATTTGCGGATAACTATGGGCAGGCGGTAGAGCTTGCTCATCGACAACCCGCCTCGACTATTGAATTGACCGGCATTGTTTTTCTTAAACCATTGCAGGCTTTGCGTATTAATTGCAATGCCGTAGCGGCGGAGTATGGAGTAGATACCATCTCCCGGCTTTGGTTTAATTATTAGATAGTCACCGGCGGGAATGTTATCTACGGGATTATTGCCGGATAGAGTGTCGTTGCCGGCCAATAGGGAAGAGGCGGGCAAAATAAACAGGCATGTGAGAAATATGATTATATGTAATTGTTTCTTGGTTTTGGGCTTCATGCTGCGTTACTGGCCGGGAAGTTAAAATTCTATTCCCCCTAAATTAATGAAATAAGCGGGAAATATTAACAAGAAATATCATGCGATTGACATTTATTAGCTATTTCATGCAAATATTTGATTATTCTGCTTTTCGATCGGTTTAATATCTCTTAACACACAAGTGTCCGGTTAAAAATCAGTCAATTTGTGATATTCGCAGCATTAAGCTCCATTTTGGCCTATATTGTGCCATTATGGATGCAATTTTTGGATTAGTGAAATATATTATTAAATCATGTCATACCGGACTTGTTGAGCTTGCGTAATCCCGCTATCGGGAACCCGGTATCCATCTTAAATATAGCAAATAGCCTAAGAATACTGGATTCCCGCTGGAGTTTATCCTGAGTCCTTCGGCATGGTTTATCCTGAGCGAAGCCGAAGGGCTCAGGATAAACTGCCGAAGGGCGGGAATGACACGTGACAGTTTTTAAGGGTATATTCTGCAAGGCTCTCATTTTTTACCGGACAATACTAATTGCACTATTGAAATATTACTCATATCAGAAGTTAGCTTTTATTCCGATATTCACTGCTCTTGGCATTCCGGGCCTTAACCCGGCTGGCCTTCTGGCAACAATATATATTCGGTCTGTTAAATTAGTCGCATTGGCGAATAAAGTAATATTCATAGTCAAATTATATCCGGCACTGGCGTCAATAACAAAATAAGAATCGGTAGCTTCATTCGGAATTATCTTTCCTTGCCCGGGAACGGTCCGCATTGCATCGATATATCTCCCACTTAAATTTATATTGAACTTATGGTGTTCCAAACCAAGCATTATAGTAAATTGATTATTGGCTAAATATGGAAATTTATCGCCAGCTGATACTTTTCCCCAGCCACTAAAGTCACTGTCAAAGTCATTTTGGAATTCTGCATCGGTATAAGTATAAATTAATGACAGAGGAAGCCTGTAATTACTTTCATAATTTGATATTAATAAGTCATATGTTAAGTTAAACTCCAATCCTTTGGTTTTTACTGCCCCGCCATTGAATTGTTCGTTAGTTCCCCCGCCTCCGGCGGCCTCAAGGTCAGTTCCGAGCAAGTTAGTATAATCATTAAGGAAGACTGTAGCCTGTCCGGAAAGACCGGCAGCTTCAGTTCTTAAGCCTAATTCATAATTAATGCTTATCTCCGGCTGAAGGTCGGCTTTGGAGCCGGGCGGAGCAAACCCTTTGTGAAGTCCGGCAAATGCACTTATGTGATTATTGAATTTATAATCAAATCCAATACCGGGAATAAATACATTAACTGTGTTACTTCTTTCCGTTATGTCATTAGCTGTTCTATCGGGGTCATTTTTGCCATAGTCAATTCTTTTTTGAGTAATGTTCTCGTAGCGGGCGCCGGGAGTAATGGTCAGATCGCCAATTATTAATTTATATTGAATATATGCAGCGAAGGCATCGGCAGTCTCAATCCGGTTACTTTCAGTACCGTGAATGCCGGAATTAATTAATTCCATCACAGCATTATCCATTGCATACTTATCGAACCATTGAAAGCGGTCTATCTGGTCTTGATGGAGCCTTAAACCAAGATCGACAGCATGAGTTGCATAATTAGTATTCAAATTAAATCTTAGAACGGTTTGAGCACCTTGCGAATAGTAGCTACGATTATTTGCTTTCACTAACAGAGCATCTTCCGGGCCGCTATTTGTACCTGAAATTATGTCATAAGCATATTTATTTCCTTCGGGGTCATCTAATATACCTGCAATCTTAGTTATTTTGCCCATATTATTCACCACTCTGTCCAATTTATACCAATTTCGTTTAAAATCCGTTCGATAAGCGGTGGTAGTAATGCTGAACAGGGCGGGAAAAACAGCTTTATGGGTTAATGAATACTGTGTGTGATCGGTAGTAATCCGGTCAACTTGCGATCCGGCATATCTTTGGACGGGATTTGCATCGAAATCATTTTGAGTAAGTCCGAGATAGGTCTCATTAATATCCCCTGTGGACTGGCCGAATTTAAGTGTAACGGCTTGATACACTTTTGCATCGTCATCGGTATTTACTCTGATCTTAGCAAGATAATCTTGCTTGCCAAATCCGGAATTTCTATCCAATCCTCTATTGCCGGGGCCGTCCAATTGCTTAAAACCGTTGGAACCATACTGAAATGTCTCCACTAAATATGAAAAGTTTTTGTGGGAATTGCCAACAAATGCGTGAAGGTTTCTTCCTCCGAAGCTTCCGCCAAGCAAACTTATTTTACCTGAGAAATTATTTGGAATTTGAGTAGAGATTAAATTGATAGCACCGCCTGTTGTGTAGGGCCCGTATCTAATTTGGCTGCTGCCTTTTAGAATTTCGACGCCCTGCATTCGGCCTATGGTGGGAAAATAGTAGGCAGCCGGAGCAGCATAAGGAGCCGGTGCTATCAATACGCCATCTTCCATCACAGTAATCTTAGTATTTCGCTCAACCCCTGTGCCTCTGAGCCCAATACTTGGGAAAAGTCCGAAACCATCTTCTTCCTGAATATTAATTCCCGGCACTGCCCTCAAAGTTCGGTTAATATCGGTATAACTATACTTTTCGAGCTCCTTTGGCGATATATAAAATGCCGAACCGGATATTTTTTTTACGCCGATGATTCCACCTGTTACGGTTACCTCAGACAGGGCGTAAATAGTTTCCGTCATAATAAAGTCATGCTTGGCCACCATGTCCTTGCCAACGCATATTTCCTTTTTTTGTGTTAGATAGCCGATGGCAGAAACCACTATGGTGTAATCTCCGGGAGGCAAGTTCTTAATAGTATAGTTGCCATTGCTGTTAGTAGTTGAATTGAAATTGGTTTTGGATAAATAAACCGACACACCCGGCAGGGCGGTGGTGCTGTCGATTAGTTTGATGTTCCCCTCGATTGCTGCACCTTTGGCATAAGCCCCAACTGAGCCGGCAGTAAAGCTTAGAATATAGATAGTAAACAGAATTAAGTGTTTCACGATATGTCCCTTTTGGATTTGATTGATTATTATTTATTGTTCCGATTGTGTTTTATTTCGATAATATTTAATTAAGATTCGATATTAATATATTTTATTAATCAGGCATTCCTAATAGCTTTATTAGCCATGCCTAATTATATCTAACACAAAACTAATCAATCAAAATCCATTGACAAAGCCTAATGGTGCTCTGTAATCGATGTGTGGTTATATATTCATAGGCAGAGCATTATCAAATATGTTATTGGAAATATCGTTTCCTTTATGTTAATCTATTATCCACAAATCCCTGCATAAACAGTAATGGCGATCAAAGAAAAATTCTTAGACAGACTTGGCAAAGGAGCGGTGCTTTTCGACGGCGGCATCGGAACCGAACTATACAAAAAAGGCGTGTTCATCAACAATTGCTTCGAGGAGATGAACCTATCCAACCCGGCTTTGATTAAGCAAGTGCATGAAGAATACAGAAAAGCCGGCTCCGAAGTAATTGAAACCAACACATTCGGCGCCAACCGCTTCAAATTAAAGCCCTTCCAATTGGCCGGCAAGCTCTACGAGATCAATTTTGAAGGTGCGAAACTTGCCCGGCAGGTGGCAGGCGATGGTATATATGTTGCCGGAGCCGTTGGCCCCTTAGGCGTGCAGATAGAGCCGCTTGGCCCTGTGTCACGCAACGAGGCAAGGAAGTATTTTAGCGAGCAAATCAGGCCACTTGTCGATGGCGGCGTTGACCTGATACTGCTCGAGACATTTATCTATCCCGATGAATTATTGCAGGCCGTGAAAGCCGTCCGCGAGGTATGCAGTCTGCCCGTTATTGCGCAGATGACGATTGACGAAGACGGCTCCTCGCTCACCGGAGCCGAGCCTGAGGTTATGATTAAGGAACTGGAGGAATTCGGCGCCGATGTGATTGGTGCGAACTGCACGGTTGGCCCGCAGGTGATGCTGCGTTGGCTCGAAAATGTGAGGCAATATACCGATATGCCAATCTCGGTTATGCCGAATGCCGGCAAGCCAAAAAATATTGACGGGCGGAATATCTACCTTACTTCGCCCGAATATCTCGGCGAATATGCCAAGCATTATATTCAGGCCGGAGCCAATATAATCGGCGGATGCTGCGGCACCGGCCCTGAGCATATTTCTAAAATGAGGAATATGTTAAATGCAATTAAGCCCGAAGTGAGACGGAGCAGAATTCAAATAGTAAAGGAAAAACTGCCGGAAGATGTGGAGGTTATCCCGCGGGCAAAGAAATCGAGATTGGCCCGCAGGCTGGCCGACGGACATTTTGCGAAATTCGTCGAGATATTGGCTCCCCGCGGAGTGTCGGCCGAAAAGGAACTGGAAAAGGCACGCGAAATGAATTACTGCGGGATTGACGTGATTAATATTCCGGACGGCCCGCGGGCAAGTGCCAGGATGTCGGCTATCTCGCTGGCGGTTCTTATGCAGCGGGAGATTGGCATTGAGACTGTGCTGCATTATGTATGCCGCGACCGGAACGTAATCGGGATGCAGTCGGACCTGCTGGGGGCCTATGCCCTGGGATTGAAGAATATCCTTGCCATTACGGGCGACCCGCCCAAGCTGGGCAATTATCCCGACGCTACCGCCGTGTTTGATGTGGATGCAATCGGCCTGGTCAATGTGCTCGACAGGCTGAACCACGGCAGGGACATAGCTGGCAATCCCATTGGCAATCCGACGGGATTCTATGTTGGGGTGGGTGTGAACCCTGGTGCTATTAATTTGGAACACGAGCTTAGCCGGCTGGACTGGAAGGTGGAGGCCGGCGCCGAATATATTATCACTCAGCCGGTATTCGATCTGGAAGTATTCGAAAGGTTTATCGAAAAGATTCAGCATATTAAAATACCGATCATCGCAGGGCTTTGGCCGCTTACTTCAATCAGGAATGCGGAATTTATGAATAATGAGATACCGGGCATCGACGTACCAGATAACATATTGCAACGTATGCGAAAGCATTCCGGTTCGAAGGAAGACAGCATGAAAGAAGGGATACTGATTGCCAAAGAGACGCTCGAAAGCATGTTGGGACATATCCAAGGCATTCAGATTTCCGCTCCGTTCGGGCGTGTGCAAAGCGTAATAGATGTGCTCGATGGATTCACATTCGTTTAGAGTGTAGATTCGGAGAATCCGGTATAAATATAGTAATCAGTCAGAGTGACAATTTGCGTGTCATGGTGAAAATACGTGTCATGGTGAGCGGAGTCGAACCATAGACACATTCTACACTCTTCGACTCCGCTCGTGGTGACAAGCACTCCGCTCGTGGCGGTTCGTTTCGAAAAAATCTCCCAAAGAGATACAAGGGTTGAAAGAAAACAAGCCAGAACTTTTCGTGTAAATTTCCAAATGTGGAAAAGTTGTTTGTGAAATATTCACCGATATTTAGTAATTTTGCTAAATTTATTTATTGAAATAATATAAATATCAAAGTACTACGAATATCGAATCAATCAGATGAAAAAAGACTCAACCTTAGAAATAAAAAGAGAAGTAAAAAGAGATATAAAAAAAATTGCCGGACATTTTATTTTTATTTAATCCCGATTTATTCGGGATTTTTTTTGGCTGAAACTCAATTATCAGGATGTGTGAATTTTTCTATGACATTCCGGAGTGGTACAGTATCTCATAATAAGTTAATCTTTAACGTTCCGTCAGTTGTTACAACTGACGAATGACGACATTTTCTACGATGCCAGTTGTAACAACTGGCAGAACAAAAGCGTAACAAAGTTGTGGATTAGTTACAAGGTTTAACATTGCATTTATTTACGAGATGTTGTACTAATGATGTTTCAAACTTACTTTGACGGTTCATTTAGGCTGTCATTCCTGTCCTTCGGCTTCGCTCAGGATAAATTCCAGCGGGAATCCATGTATGATGGTGCTAAATAGTGCATGAAACAGGCTAATGGATTCTGAAACAAGTTCAGAATGACAAGCCCTGATCCTTTGCAACCGGTCTTATTAGCAGAAACGATAATTCATGCACAAGTAATTATTAAGGTTGACATAACTCTAATCAAAATAAATAATATTCAGGATAAATAAATGATTAATAAATCCCTTATAATGTTAGAGAACGGATACTATGAATTTGGCAGGGCATTTTCGGGCCGCGGAACTGTTTTCGGCGAGTTCGTATTCAATACTTCTATGTCGGGGTATGAAGAAATCATAACCGACCCTTCGTACAAAGGCCAGGTAGTAGTGTTCACCTATCCGCTGATCGGCAACTACGGCATCACGCTGCGGGACGGGCAATCCCCGAATATAAATGCCGAGGCAATCGTAGTAAGGGAATACTCGAATATCAGCAGTAACTTCAGGTCGCAGTCAAGTTTGGCGGATTACCTTGCCGGCAGTAATGTAATTGGCATTCAGGGAATCGACACCAGGGAATTGACTAAGCAAATCAGGGCAGCCGGCGCAATGAAAGGCGGTATATCAACCGTGAATCTTGACCCGGAATCATTCATCGGCCAGATTAAACAGTCGGAATCAATCAGCGATACCAATCAATACGAGCAGGTAATCAATGACAAAGTGGTTGCTTTCGATGGCAATCCGAATAGCGATAAGAATATAGTTGCTATGGATTTCGGAATTAAAAGCAATATAATTGAAATGCTCAGGCAGAGATTCGGGAAAGTATACTTAGTTCCGTTCGATAATAACTTCGATGAGAATATTCGGAAGCTACAGTTTGATGGCTTATTTTTATCCAACGGCCCGGGAGATCCGCGTGTGGTCAAGAACACGGAGAAGTACATACTCGATTTGCCGAAGAACAATAAAGCTGTAATCGGCATTTGCTTTGGGCACCAGCTGATTGGCAAATCCTATGGGCTGGAGATTGTGAAGCTGCCTTTCGGCCATCACGGCGGCAACCATCCGGCGAAAGACATGGATTCCGGCAAGATATACATTACGGCTCAAAACCATAACTACGCAGTTGCAAAGGACAGCGTGGACAGCAGCAGCGACTGGGATATGAGCTGGCTGAATTTATATGATAATACAGTCGAGGGCATAAGGCACAGGCACCTGCCGGTGCAGTCCGTGCAGTTCCATCCCGAGGCCTCGCCCGGGCCGAATGAAGCCAATGAGAAAATATTTAACGAATTTTATAATACAGTAGCAAATATAGGATAATAGTATAATATGCCGCTTAGAAAAGACATAAACAGAATATTAGTGATAGGGTCGGGGCCGATAATCATAGGCCAGGCCGGCGAATTCGATTACTCCGGCAGCCAGGCCGTTAAATCCTTGAAAGCCCTGGGCTACTACGTGGTGGTTATCAACAGCAACCCAGCTACGGTTATGACCGACCCGGAGCTTTCCAACAAAGTGTATATAGAACCCATCACACCGCAGATAATCGAGCAGATAATCGTGCGGAATAAAATCGAAGCCATACTCCCGACCGTCGGCGGGCAGACTGCGCTGAATGTTACATTGGAATTAATTGACCTCGGAATCATTGAGAAATACAATATCGAATTGCTGGGCGTGAGCGGAGATGCTATAAATATAGCCGAAAGCAGAGAATTATTCAAAGCGGCAATGGATGAAATCGGGCTGGATTCTCCTTTTGGCATGATCGTAAAAACCTTTGAAGATGCGATGGCAGTAACCAAAAAGATAGATTATCCCCTGATTATCAGGCCTTCGTTCACTCTTGGCGGCACCGGCGGCGGGGTTGCCGAAAACCGCACAGAATACGAGGAAATCGTTAAGCGGGGCTTGAGCCTGTCGCCCATCAGCGAGTTATTGGTCGAGGAATACCTGCTTGGCTGGAAGGAATTTGAATTCGAGGTGATGCGCGATTTGAACGACAACGTTGTGATAGTTGCGTCGGTGGAGAACTTCGACCCGATGGGCGTTCACACCGGCGACAGCATAACAGTTGCCCCGGCCCAGACTCTGACCGATAAGGAATACCAACGATTGCGTGATTACTCCATTGCAGTTATCCGCAAAGTGGGGGTTGCAACGGGCGGTTCCAATATCCAGTTTGCAGTGAATCCGAAGAACGGTGATATTCGAATAATCGAAATGAACCCGAGGGTGTCGCGGAGTTCTGCTTTGGTGTCGAAGGCAACGGGATTTCCAATCGCGAAGATTGCCGCCCAGCTTGCCGTGGGCCTCACTCTCGATGAAATAAGAAATGAAATAACCGAATCCACACCGGCTTCATTCGAACCGGCTTTAGATTACATCGTTGTAAAGATACCGCGCTGGGATTTCGAGAAATTCAAGGTCTCATCGAAGCTGACAACTCAGATGAAATCCGTGGGCGAGGTGATGAGTATCGGCTCGAATTTTCGCGAAGCATTGCAAAAGGCCTACCGCTCACTTGAAATTGGAGTCGACGGGCTGGAGTTTTCGGGGCTGGAAAAAGCGTCCGAAGAAAAATTGGCCGACAAGTTGGCCTATGCCACTCCCATGAGGCCGTTCTATGTAAAGGAGGCATTCCGGCGCGGCTGGACGCTGGAACAGATATTCGATAAGTCCAAAATCGATCCCTGGTTTTTGGACAATATCCGGCAGATAGTTACGCACGAAGACGAACTCAGAAATTTGACAATAGAAACAATTGACAGCTATACATTGAAGCATGCGAAATTATCCGGCTTTTCCGATGAACAGTTAGCATCGCTGATAGGGGCGGACGGGCCATCGGTTAGATTGAAACGCAAGGAATTTGGAGTGCTGCCAACATATAAAAAAGTTGACACCTGCGCCGCCGAATTCGATGCTCAAACACCTTATTATTATTCGACATATTTAAAAGTAAACGAGAGCAAGCCGTCCGGTGGGAAGAAGATAATTGTGCTGGGCGGCGGCCCGTTCAGGATAGGCCAGGGGATAGAGTTTGATTACTGTGCCTCGCAGGCTTCGCTTATGCTTAAGGAAATCGGCGTCGAGACGATAATGATTAATTGCAATCCCGAAACTGTGAGCACCGACTACGACACTTCAGATAAATTATATTTCGAGCCGGTCTATTTCGAAGATGTAATGAATATTATCGAACTCGAAAAGCCCGACGGAATACTGCTTCAGCTTGGCGGGCAGACTCCGCTGAAATTGTCAAAAAGGCTGAACGATGAAGGAATAAATATTCTCGGCACATCGCAAGAGAATATGGACAGGGCGGAGGATAGGGGAAGGTTTATCGAAATGCTCGAAAAGCTGAAAATTAAATATCCTCCCGGCGACATGGCTTTCAAAGAAGAGGAGGCTATTAAAATTGCCAATAAGATCACATATCCGGTTATCGTACGCCCCAGCTATGTGCTTGGCGGACGCGGCATGGCGATAGTATACAATGAAACAGACCTGAAACAATTTATAGCGGAGGCCGCGAAGGTCAATAAGAACCATCCGGTGCTAATCGATAAATTCTTAGAGAATGCCTTCGAGGTCGACGTGGATGCTATTTCCGATGGCAAAGATGCAATCATTGCGGGAATCATGCAGCATATCGAAGAGGCCGGCGTGCATTCGGGCGATAGCTCGTGCGTGCTGCCCACCTATCGCGTAGAGCCGCATATCGTTGATAAAATCAGGGAATATACTTATAAATTAATCGACGAATTGAATATCATTGGGTTTATTAACATTCAATTCGGAGTCAAGGGCAACGATGTTTATGTTATCGAGGTCAATCCGCTAGCCTCGCGAACTGTTCCTTATGTATCGAAATCTGTGGGTATAGCATTGACCAAAGTTGCCGTAAAGCTGATGCTCGGCGAAAAGATAGCCGATCTCGACATTCCCGATCTTGGCTGGATTAGCCATTATGCCGTAAAGGCGCCTGTGTTTTCATTCAGCAAATTCCCCGGGGTCGATACGGTATTGGGGCCGGAAATGAGAAGCACCGGCGAAGTGCTGGGCTTAAGCGAATTCTTCGGCGAGGCCTATGTTAAATCCCAAATTGCCGCCGGCAACAACCTTCCGGTGGAGGGGAACGTCTTCATAAGCGTTAATGATTACGATAAAAAGGAAGTTATTCCGATTGCAAAAAGGCTGAGCAGCCTGGGCTATAAGATTTATGCTACGCTCGGAACCTATAGCTCGCTTCATGTGGCGGGAGTGAAGGTCAACCTGATTCACAAAATTGGCGACGGCCACCCTAACGTTATCGAGAAAATTCGCGGTGGCGATATTCACATCATCATCAACACCCCCCTTGGGCGAAAGGCCTATCAGGACGACCTGCTCATTCGCGAAGCCGCACTCGAGAAGAAGATACTCTGCATAACCACTCTGCCAGCGGCCAAAGCCGCCGCCGATGGTATGGAATGGCTGCAAAAGCACCAGATAACTATTTTCAGGCCAATTAAAAACCGGAAATGGTAGTTTTTAATTAATAATTAACAATTAAGAATTCTCCCTTTGAAGGGAGATTAAGGGGAATGATTGACAATTACGAATCGAAAATTGTTTCCCCTACCTCACCAATATCATAGTCCCGCTCTCAATCCGCTCACCTGTTTGAATAGTGTAATAATACATTCCGGGCGGGAGGTTTTCCGCATCGAAAACAGCACGGTTGATGCCGGCAAAACGGAATTCATCTACTGGCGAGGCAACTTCAGTTCCAATGGAATTATATATATTTATCCGAACAAAAGCTGGTTCTGTAAGGTTGTACTCAATCGTTGCGGATTCGGAAAATGGGTTGGGGAAGGAGTTAATATTAGAAACGGGTTTTTCATGTTCAACACCGCTAATAATTACTTCAACCGTGTCGGAATAAAGGGTCAGTTCGGTTAATATTCCATTATTGACCAGGCAATTGTATCTGCCGTTTTCGCCGGCTACTATTGTGAGGCCCGTTGCGTCCGGAATATCAACTCCGTTTCTTTGCCATTGGAACGTGTTTGCCGGTTCATCGGCAATAACTGTTAAATTATAAAGATAGCCATCTTCTTTTATCGCAATAGGCAATATCGTATCCTGTGGTGCATAAGTAAAATCAAAAAAAGTGTGATTTAGCCATAAATGTATAAAAGTTAATTTATTCGACGAAACAATCAATTTCGTTTGACGGCCAAGATTACTTAATGCCTGTAATTCAGTCAAACGGTTATTCGATAAATCTAGTTCTGCAAACAATATATTTGTAAAGTTAGGTACTTTGCCATCCAATTGGTTGTAGGATAAATTAATACGAGCCCTCATATTAAATATAAAATCCGGTATATCTCCTGACAAAAGATTGTGGGATAAGTCAATCACCAAGGTCCCCGGCAAATTGAATATAGGAATTCCGGTGAATTGATTATTGTTCAATCTTATTTCAATGATTTTCGGCATTTCAAAAGCCGGGATTTGTCCGGTCAGATTATTATGTGTTATTGTAAGAATTTTGAGGCTTGACATATCGAAATTAGGGATATTACCTTCGAGATTATTATAAGAAAAATCTATTTCTTCAATTTTAGGAAGGCCTAAATTCGGTATTGACCCGCTTAGCTCATTGTTCTGAAAATTTAGTTTTGTCAGATTTGGCAGATCAAGTTGTGGTATTTCGCCTGATATATTATTAACGGATAAATCAAGCTCTGTCAGGCTATCTAATTTGAAATTTGGGATGCCGCCTGTTAACTTATTATTCATTAAATACACAACCTTAAGTTTTGGGTAGTTATAATCGGGGATGTTCCCTGTCAATTCATTATTCGACATATCTAAAATTTCAAGATTGGGCAAGTCAAGAGCAGGAATATCACCAGTCAGTTTATTTCCCTGAATATATAATTCTACTAATTGTGGCGATCTGATTTCCGGGATATTCCCCGTCAGCAAATTGGAACTTAGGTTCAGCGAAGTTAATTTGGGGGCAATTATATTCTCCGGGACAGTATCAAATAAATTTTTTGACAGGTTGAGAACTTCCAGTTCGGAAAGTGTTAATTCCGGGAACGGGCCTGAAAATTTGTTATCGGATAAATCAAGATGCTTCAATTTTGGGAACTCAATCTTATCAATGATGGAATCTAATCCATTACTACCGAGATTTAATTGAACCAAATCGGGAAGATTGAGCTTTATCAATTCTCCTCTTAAATAGTTCCAATTCAATATAATTGATGTTACAACCAAAATGGAATCTTCGTTTTCAATAACGTATTCCGTATTAATGCCATACCATTGACTAATAAGCGAGTCAGATAGCCAACCGGCTTGGTTGCGCCAATTCGGGCCATCAAACGCATAATAAAACTTAATCAGTTCCAAAGAATCAGATTCGCGAGTGTAAGTTTCCGACAAGCATGTGGCATGAGAAGAGATGATAAGGATAATCAATATGAGTATTTTGTAAATCATGTGGCCTCCGTGGATTAATTATTAGAATAAACCAATATTTGTGCCAAATGTTACATTACAATACCAATTACCTCGAATATAGTATCAACACTACAATCGTGATATGAGGAAAAATATTTCTTCAAAATCAATACAAAGCTAATTGTAAGGAATAGTCCACACAATATACAAATAGTGTTGAAATCATTGCACAGAGTGAAGCCAATAGCCTTTAATTAAATGATATAGGTGATAGCGCAGCGGTGACCCCAATTCGTACTGTTCAAATGAACCTTAACCTTTACCCAATAAAATACTTTCCTGAAAAATACTTCTCTATTTCTTTTATCCATACACTTATTCCAATGCTTTTATGAATCCTGAAAAGAACATATATAAGCAATTAACAGCGCTGCTGCGGGAGCGTATTCTTGTGCTTGACGGCGCAATGGGTTCGCTTATTCAGAAGTACAATCTGGAGGAAGAGGATTTCAGAGGTAATAGGTTTGCCGGCCATCACAAACCCGTTAAAGGCAACAACGACCTGCTGAGCCTGACCCAACCGAAGATAATTAAAGATATTCACCGGCTCTACCTCGAGGCCGGCGCCGATATAATCGAAACCAATACTTTTAATGCCAGTGCAATTTCGCTGGCCGATTACGATATGCAAAGCCTCGCTTATGAGATTAACTTCGAATCTGCCAAATTGGCCAAGCAGGCAGTTAAGGAATTTAATAAAAGCAACCCGGCAAAGCCAAGATTTGTGGCCGGTGCGGCCGGGCCTACGAACCAAACCACTTCCATGTCGCCCGATGTGAGCGATCCGGGATACCGCCGGGTGGCATTTGATGATATGGCCAGGGCTTACTCCGAACAATTCAAAGGCCTGTTGGACGGTGGGGCGGATATTATTCTTATCGAGACGATTTTCGACACGCTGAATGCTAAGGCTGCAATATTTGCCGCATCGGAAATTCTGAAGGGAGATTATAGCAATATCCCCGTAATGCTGTCGGGTACTATCATTGACCAAAGCGGCAGAACGCTTGCGGGGCAGACAGTCGAGGCTTTTCTGACCTCGATCGAGCACGCACCGAATCTGATTAGCATCGGCCTGAACTGTTCGCTCGGCTCCCGGCAGATGAGGCCGTATATAGATGAATTGAGCCGTATCTCCCCGTGCTTCACCAGCCTTTATCCCAACGCAGGGCTGCCAAACGAATTCGGCGGCTATGACGAAAGCCCGGAGTTTATGGCCGAAGTAGCCGAATCCTATATTAATGACGGATTTGTGAATATAATTGGCGGGTGCTGCGGTACCACGCCGGAGCATATCGAAGCACTTGTGCGGGCGGTGGTGAATCTAAAGCCGAGGGCTATTCCTAAGATCGAGTCTTGCCTTAAGCTAAGCGGACTGGAGCAATTGCTCGTGCATCCCGAATCGAACTTCATTAATATTGGCGAACGTACAAATATTGCGGGTTCGGCAAAATTCCGAAGGCTGATAACCGAAGAGAAATACGAAGAGGCGCTCGCAGTTGCCCGGCAGCAGATTGAAAATGGCGCTCAGATAATTGATATTAATGTAGATGAGGCAATGATAGATTCCCCGGCGCTAATGACAAGATTCCTTAATCTAATAGCTTCCGAGCCGGATATTGCCAAAGTGCCGATTATGATAGATTCGTCCGATTGGAATGTGCTCGAGGCCGGATTGAAATGCCTGCAAGGCAAGGGGATAGTGAATTCGCTGTCCCTGAAAGAGGGTGAAGGGGATTTTATTAATAAAGCCCGAAAGGTGAAGCATTACGGTGCGGCTCTGATTGTTATGGCGTTCGATGAAGCCGGCCAGGCAACTTCGGCCGAAAGAAAGAATTCAATTTGCGCCAGAGCGTATAAAATATTGACTGAAGAGGTTGGCTTTGCGGCGAAAGACATTATTTTCGACCCGAATATACTAACGGTAGCTACCGGTATGGAAGAACATAATAATTATGCCGTTGATTTCATCGAATCCGTAAAGTGGATCAAGGCAAATCTTCCCGGGGCATGTGTCAGCGGCGGTGTGAGCAATGTATCATTTTCGTTCAGGGGCAATAATCAGGTTCGCCAGGCCATGCACTCCGCTTTTCTGTATCATGCCATACGTGCCGGTATGGACATGGGAATCGTCAATGCCGGACAGCTTGAAATATATGAGGAGATACCCGATGATTTATTAAATAAAGTCGAGGACGTGCTTCTCAACCGCAGAGATGACGCTACCGACCGGCTTATTTTATTCGCCCAAACATTAGCGGACAAAGACATAGCAGAAGCAGCCAAACAAGCATGGAGAGAGCTTCCGGTGGAGAAGCGGCTTGAGTACTCTCTTATAAAGGGGATTACAGAGTATATCGACGAAGACACCGAAGAAGCCAGGCTTAATTCAAAATCTCCGATTGATGTGATAGAGGGGCCGCTGATGAACGGGATGAACCGTGTAGGAGAGTTGTTCGGCTCGGGCAAGATGTTTTTGCCGCAAGTTATCAAAACCGCCCGCGTAATGAAAAAAGCTGTGGCTCATCTCACTCCGTATATCGAGAAGCAGTTGAAATCAAAGGGGAGAAGTTCGGCAGGGAAGATATTGCTGGCTACCGTCAAGGGCGATGTTCACGATATTGGGAAAAATATAGTCGGAGTTGTTTTGGGCTGTAATAATTACGAAATTATCGACCTTGGAGTGATGGTTCCGGCCGATAAAATAATTGCAGAGGCAATCCGGCACAATGTTGACATGATTGGCCTTAGCGGCCTTATAACGCCTTCGTTGAACGAAATGGTGCATACGGCCAAAGAGCTTAAGAGAAATGAAATAAAACTGCCACTGATGATTGGCGGCGCTACCACATCAAGGGTGCATACGGCTGTGAAGATTGCCCCGGAACTAAATCAGCCGGTGGTGCATGTGCTTGATGCAAGCCTTAGCGTTGCCGTTGCGGGCAAGTTAAAAGACCAGGATTATTTAACGAAAATTCGGAATGATTACGGCCAAATAAGGGAGAATCACAACAGGAAGCAATCAGCCAATAACTTGGTTTCAATTGAAGAAGCCAGATTAAATAAGCTGCCGGCCGATTGGGCCAAAGAGAATATTGCAGTCCCAAACATACAGGGCATACATTATTTCCTCGATTTTCATCTTGGTAAACTTAGGAAATATATCGACTGGACTCAGTTCTTCCTTGCCTGGGATATAAAGGGCAAATACCCCAACATTCTCAATCATCCCGAAAAGGGTGTCGAGGCCAAAAGTTTACTGGCCGATGCTAATGAATTGATCGATGAAATTATTGCAGATGGATTATTGACTGCAAATGGAGTGGTTGGGATATTCCCGGCGAATTCATCGGGGGATGATATTTTGGTTTATGATAACGGCAGCAGAGACAATATTGCTGCTGTATTCCCAACATTGCGGCAGCAGCGGAAAAAGACGAATCTGCCCAATCTGGCGTTGGCCGATTATATTGCACCGGTGCAGAGCGGGAGGGAGGATTATATCGGAGCTTTTGCGGTTACCGCCGGCTTAGGGTCGGAGGCAGCGGCGCAGAAATATAAGGATGACAACGACGACTTCAGGGCAATCCTGCTTAAAATAATTGCCGACCGTTTTGCAGAGGCTTTCGCAGAATATTTGCATGAATTAGTCCGCCGTGAGTTATGGGGCTATCTGCCGGATGAGGATTTGGATATGGTCGATTTGCTATCGGTGAAATACTCCGGCATCCGCCCCGCACCGGGTTATCCGTCACTCCCCGGCCATTCCGAAAAAGAGACTATATTTGAATTAATCGACCCGGCGGGGGAGACTCGAATAAGCCTTACCGAATCCTATATGATGAACCCTGCAGCTTCAGTCTGCGGCCTGTATTTTGCTCACCCCGAATCGCGATATTTCCCCGTAGGCCCGATTAATAAGGATCAATTAGAGGATTATGCCCGAAGGAAGGGGATAGATACTGGAGCGGCCGAAGAACTGCTATCATCGATTCTTGCCTATAAATAACATCCAGCATGAGTTAATAATCAGGCATGTGGGGGTCCAGATGAAATAGTCAGTTTGGTTTGGCAGTAAAATATGGGGCAAACCTCTGTTCGCCCCATTCATAAAATCATTTGTTATTGATTACTAAGCCGCCCTCAGCTGAAAGATATAACCCTCAGCTTACATAGCCCTTTTGACAGCTTTCATAAAAGCCTTATAGGTCGAGAAGCCAATGATTTTCTCAGCAATTTTCTTATCCTTCCCGATAATATAAGTAGTGGGAACAGAAGGAATGCCGCCGTAAGAATCAGTCAATGCCTTTAATTCTTTATTGGCAGGATACTTCCCAGTTAAATTTATATAATTAATACCTTTTTTATCGACAAACCCGCTTACCTGTTTAATTGCGGCGGCGTCGTTGCTGCTGCGCTCCATCGCTATGCCGATTACAACAAAATCCTTATTGCCCAATTCCTTATTTATTTTAATAATATCGGGGATTTCCCTGCGGCACGGCGGACACCAAGTACCCCAGAAATTCAGGAATACAACTTTGCCTTTGGTATATTCATTGAATGATACTTTTTTCCCGTTCTGTATCCAATAAAAATTAGTAGCATACCCCTTTTTACCTTTTTCGGTTTTGCTAATTTTATAGACATCTACCTTAGAGGATGATTTGTGCGGTGCGGCAGAAATCGATTCCGAATTCTGATTGAAAAACACCATCCCGACTACTATCAATCCAAGTACAATCCAAAGTAAATTCAATCTCTTTTTCAAAATTTAGTCTCCACTAAAATTATTATACAATACTAATTAGATAATATGACGCAGCCTGCTAAATATTATTTGATCAAGCTGGGTTGGAAGCCGGCTTAAGTGTTATGATTCAATGCAGTTAATAATATTGCTAACGGGCAATATTAGGCTCTGTCCTCTTCGTTTTGGCCATCGCCGGCTTTGGCATCACCGCTATTTTCTCCCGTGCCGCTGCCATCGGTTGCTCTATCCGGTGATGCTTGTGCTGCGGTATCGGAGATTATTTGTTGCGAAGTATCATTTCCTTTCTTCTTCTTCTTCTTCTTCTTCTGTCCGCCCGGGGTGTATTTCCCCATGGCAATAAAGAAACCGGCAAAAAGAATAATAGTGCCTATCCATACAAGATTAATATATGGTTCGATTATTACTCTAAAAGTGAAAACAGTGACAGGTTCAGGCTCGGGCTGGCCCTTTTCCCTGAAATAAAACACGGCCTGGGATTGAGCCATGTTCTCTTTGTTGGGAATGAACTCCTTGAATCCAATCTCGATAACTGTATTCAGATATGTGTACCATTCGGGATGGTTGCAGCCGGATAGCATATCCAGGCTAATGTAAAGAGTGTCAACGAATGATTCTCCTTCATGCGGCTCGAACCTGATAATGCACCCCATGCGGATATGGTTTGGCTCGCCTTCCGGGGAAGTGGAATGTGCCATATCGAATCCAAGCATTGCCATATTCACCGAATAGTTCAATGGAATTCTGTGTTTATGGCCTTTGCTGAGTACAATGCTCATTGCATTTGAAGTGGAGCGAACATCCTTCGGCTCAACATATATGTCTTTTGTAAGAAAGCGGCTGATTCCCGGCTGCATGTACGGAACCTCACGTTTGTTGAAGTCACTCCAATATGCTACCGGCTTAACAATATTCTTTTCGCCATCCTTCTCAATCATTAGTGTCAATTGATACTTTTCGCGATCGGTCAGTTCCTTCTCTATTCTTTCTTTTTTAAGGAAGAAGAAAGTGTAGCCAAAGGCCTCGGTTTGCTCTCCTTCTTTCAATGTTAGCTGTGTAGATTCGGAAAAGGCCCCGCTGCCTAAAGCACCGAGCAGCAATAACGCCAGCCCGACATGCGACAGGTAAGCTCCGGTCTTCGCAAAATTCTTTGCGAAATGTTTAATAATTAGCTGAGTGTTGATAATCATCGAAAGCCAAGCGGTGAAAATAAGCAAAAGGAATAAAAAATTACCGACTCCCATTATTACCGATACAGCTGTTAATGCAATAGAAATGAGAATTGCCGGAAGTGATTTTACAAGTACTGTCTTGATGTCTGATGATTTCCAACGGAAAAATAATGACAGGGCATTAACAAATAGCAAAACTATCCAGATAGGAAGATTCCACTGGTCGTAAAGTGATGTATCGATAGCGGCTTTCGGCTGCCCGAACCAGGGGCCGAGAATAGGCCAGCTTGTGCCAATGATAATTATTAAGCCGGACAGCAATATGCCAATAGTTCCAAACGAAAGAGCAAATTCCTTGGAAGTGAAGCTGAAGTTCATTTTGGGATTGGGTATTTCTTTCAGCCGGAATAATAGTGCAAATAATCCGAGCAGTAAAAATGCTACTATGAACAGCAGCAGGATTAAGTAAACCGTCATTCCCGGATCGGCAAACGTATGCACCGATGAGCCTGCCAGAATTCCGCTTCTTGTTAGAAAAGTGGCATAGAGAACAAGTACGAATGATATCACCGCAAGCGAAAAGTTGGTTTTAATCAAGCCGCCGTTCTTCCTATAAACGAACATCGTATGCACCAGTGCCACAGCTACAATCCAGGGCAAAAGCGACGAGTTCTCCACGGGGTCCCATCCCCAAAAGCCGCCCCATCCAAGGGTTTCATAAGCCCAAAAACCACCTATCATAATCCCCAGGCCAAGCGTTGCCGTAGCAAACAATGTCCAGGGTATTGCTATATCTATCCACTGCCTGTAATCCCTTTTGAACAATCCGGCCAGCCCGAAAACAAACGGCACCGACATTGCGGCATAGCCAAGAAACAGAATAGGCGGATGGATGGCCATCCAATAGTTCTGAAGGATTGGGTTCAATCCATGGCCGTTCTTCGGAGTGAACCCGACTTCTACGCCTTCATAGGATTCCCACAGGAAGTGGAAGGGATTTTTGAATATCATTAATAATAATATAAAGACCAATATTAACGAATAAAAACCCATTACATAGGATTCGTATCCGAATTTCCTGGCATAGGGCATAAGGAAATAACCAATAACGGCTACGAATATGGCCCAAAGCAAAAATGAGCCGTGCTGCCCTGCCCAAAATGTTGAAATCAGCAGCGACAATGGCAGCTCATTGGAGGAATAGTCATATACATAAGTATATTGGTAGTCATGCGAAAGGATTATCGACAATAGGAACAAGGACATCAGAATCAGGCCTAAGGTTACACCATTGTATAAATAGCTGCCTGCTTTATTAAGCTTTTCATTCTTATTGGCGGAAATAAGATAAACTACTGTTGACCCCACAGACAGGGCCAAAGTTATATAAACGAGAAATTGTCCAATCATAATCTAATTTGTTAATATCAGTTTATAAATAATTAATTATATTCGAAATCACTCAAGGCATACGATGACAGTCCTTTGTTGTTCCGTCAGTTGTTACAACTGGCGAATTGCCACAGTTCCCGGAGGTTATATGCAACGCCTGAGTTGAAGTGGAAATCACCTGTTTGTCTGTTGCTGCCTGCTTACTTATTTATGAAGATTTAAGTTCTTCGCCATCGCCTTCGTATTTCGATGGGCATTTCGTCAGAATTTCGGAAGCCCTGAACACATCGCCGTTGAACTTCCCCTTGATGACAAGCTCGGGAGCTATATCGAAATTATTCGGCTTTCCTCCGTCGAAAATAATTTTTGTCACATTGCTTTCTTCATCTTCCATATAGAAAATGAATTGATTATTTTCTACATCATAGTCATAATCATGCTCTTTCACCCACGAGCCAATTACCTGGACTGTCTTGCCGGTTTCACGTGCTTCAAGAAAATCTGTGTATTCGATCTTGCTGCTATCAAATGAATATATAGCCAGAATCAAAAACAAGACTCCGATTATCGAACCAACAATATATCTTGGTTTCATTGCATCCTCCAATCTATTCGTTAGTATTATATCAATTTAAAGTATATCAATTAAGTTTAGTATGCAAAAATAGCGGAATATTCAAAATCAGGCAACCACTATTCGTCCGAATCTGATTTAAGAGTAATCCTCTTCTCCAGTTTTGTTATCTTATTGTCCAGCACGAAAAGGAATCCGGCTATGCCAATCCATATAATCAAAACAATAAAGAGAACAATGTAGTTAGAATTATCCGAAAAGAACTGTTCCATTTCCGTATTCAAGATTAATTAATAAAAAAATTAGTAATAAAATAGTTGTTTCTATTAACCCGCATTATAGCAGCAATTTCGCACAGTCTTTCTGCACTCTTCAGATACTGATTTATCCCGTATTATTCAAAAAATATCCAAAACACCTGACAGGCAATGGCTAACAGATATTTATGATAACTCAATAATAAGCCAAATATTTTCACCGTGCTACCGGACTAACTCGAATAATTCCGAAGAAATACGAAGCTCTTGAGTAAAAGTCCCGCAATAAGCGGGTTATACTGACAGCCTTCGGCTTGCGGCAGAGTATTTAGTTTTGATATTATCATATCTGATTGCCAGGCTCATCATCCAGAAATAAATAATGATAAAACCGGCAAGTGCCAGCCCAAAGGCATAAAGCAGGCTGGAATCCAGCATCCCGGGCTGATTGCTAACCACCGGCCCGGCTGTGTCCTCGCCCTTTGCACCCGGGTGCAGCCCGGAGAACATTCTCGGCAATATGAAAACAAAAAACGGCACTGTCAAAAAGGCTATTATCGAATAAACCGAACTCAGCCGCGCTTTCAAATCCTCGCGGTCAAGAGCCGAACGCAAGGCAAAGTAGGCCGCATAAATCAGCATAAGCACAAGGATTGATGTTTGCCGCGGGTCCCAATTCCAGAAGCTGCCCCAATTAAATTTTGCCCAAATCATGCCGGTAACTGTTGCAAGTATGGTAAATACGAATCCCAATGCCGCCGAACTTGAGGCGTAGAGGTCGTACTTCAGGTCGCGCCTCCGCAGGTACAATATAGAGTAAATCATCGACACCATATAGGCTACCACAGATACCCAGGCCATGGGGACATGAAATACCATAATCCTTATTTTATCCTGCAACGCCGGCAAATACGGGTATGTCATCAGCGGGGCAATTGATTTAGTATGATTGTATATGAAGCGGTTGCTATCTTTGTCGTAATTCAGGTTGGCAACAATCATCTTATCGGTAGTGAATTCATCGGGCAAATCTTTCTGATTAATTATTATTATTTGCGGTACTGCATTGCCGCTTGAGCCTGCCTCCGGGTTACGGGTGGATAATACCCAATAATTACCTGCGCTGTTAAATTCGGGCGAACCGTCGAGTACATTGAACTTCACATCGATAGTATAGCCATCGGTGATGTTGTTCATGATTTTTAATTGCGAAAAACTGCCGGCGGTTGGTGTCAGGAATACAAGAACAGATGCAATTGCTACGAATAATATTGCCACCCAGCGCCATATTATCGGGCGCGGCTTTGTGAAATGGGGAATGAATCCGAAGAGAACCCCTATTATTACGGCCGAAAACATTACTATGAATTTCATTTATACTTCAATTTATCGATAAACTATGATTATAATTTATATATGAAGTTTAAAATAGATAAATATTTTTTGGAAATATAATGAAATCAGATAATATATTGATATGAATGAAATTGTGTAATTATCGGTGTGTTTTCGGATTTACGTCCTGCAGGTTTTTATTATTATACGATTCAATTAGGCAGGGAAATTAAAACAAACAAAATAACTGTTTCCAGATAGTTCATCAAAAAAAAATCCTGTATGGTGGTTTGCTCCGGGCAGTTTTATGAATTATATAATAAACCGACATCAGGACGGGAAGTCCTGACGCCACGAAAAGAATTCATCGGAAGCGTGTATGGGAAGCAATAATTATTCTTACTGGAGCAGTTTGATTAATTTCAATACGTTCTGCGGCCTGGATTTTGAGGACGGAGAGTATTTAATATCGTCCATAACAAGTTTCATCAGGTGGATGCCCAGCCCGCCTTTTCTGAATTCCTTTAAATATTTCTTCATATTGGGCGAGTTCACATCCAATGGGTTGAAAGGCTCGCCATCATCAAGAATTTTTACAACGAACCGACGCCCGGATGTTTCAACTTCAACACAGAATTGCTTACTTTTGTCGAGATGATAGGCGTGCTGGATTAAATTGGTGCACGCCTCGTCGACGGCAAGAGCTATTTGGTTGGCTTCATCTGCGCCGAAACCAAATAATTCTGCTTTCGTCGAAACGAATTTCCGAACCTTTCTCAATTCGGAATATTTGCCGGGAGCGCAAATAAGATTACTGTATGTGTCGTTTCTACTATACATTCTATACATCGCCCTTAATGTCGCCATTTGCAAATTTTTGTAAAGCACTTTCATCCTCTTTATCAATATCAAAAAGCATGGGAAAACCAAGCAGGTCGAACACCGAAAAGACTTTGGGGTTCATTTCGGTCAATTTAATATCGCCGCCGGATTTCCTTAAATCTTCTATAAAAGCCATGAAAACCCCCAACCCGGCACTGCTTATATAATCCAGGTTGCGGAAATTCACTAAAATCATTTTCCTGCCATCTTTAATCAGTTTGTCAATTGAAGATTCTAGTTCAGGCGCAGTCAATGCATCTAAGTATCCATGGAGGTGCAGGCAATCGACTTCTCCGTTGGTTCGGTGCATTATCGAGAATTTGTTTTTTTCTGTCATAATCCCTTCTCTCAGGTTTAATATATAAATAACCGGAATTTGAACTACAAAAGTATGTATGTTTTATTTTATATTAAATAAAAATTATTCTAAGAACCGTTCCATAGTTCTTAGTTACCGTTAAAAACGATTGAAAAAACTGTCATATCGTCGTGCTGAATGCCATTAACCGAATGTCCGGCAAGGGCATTCCGAATGTCTATGTCAATTTCCTTAGCATCTCGCGGATTGGCCATGGCGGCAATTCTTTTAAGTGGCTCGAGGCCAAACTCGGAGTTGTCTGCTCCAAGCAATTCATTCACACCATCGGTGAATAGCAGGCAAACGTCATTTCGGCTCAATGTTAACTCAATCTCTTCAAGCACCGGATCGAAAATATCCGGGCCAACCAGTCCAATACCCAGGCCCTTTGGCGTCATTAGATTGACAATGGATTCGGCCTTGATAACCAAAGGCGTATGGCCGGCGCGTGCAAACCTTAACATCCCGCTATTATTAACTATCTCAACAGCGCTAACGGTTACGAACATTTGCTTTTCCATGGATCGGATCAATGTCTCGTTCATACGCATCAGCAGGTCTGCCGGGCCGCTTGCTATTTTAGAGTGCGCCAGCAGCACGCCCTTTACGTGGGCCATAAAAAATGCTGCGTTCATCCCCTTGCCCGATACATCACCGATAACTACGCAGGGATTGCCATTCGACAGATTCACCACGTCATAGAAATCACCGCCGACCACATCGGCCGGCAACGAGAATGCAGATATAGAATAGTTCTGAATTTCCTGCAATTCCGATGGCAGTAATTTTTGCTGCATCTCTTTGGCTATTTGCAGTTCGCGGCGGTAATGTTCATTTTCTATTGCTTCTTTCAGCAGCCTGGAGTTGTCTATTGCGATAGAGACGTTCTCTGAAAATGCTGTCATTACGTTGATTGCATCCGGCTCGAACCCAAATTCATCATGCTTGCAGACGATTAGTGACCCTATTCTCTCTTTGCCGGTAATGATTGGAGTAATTATCATTGACGAGGCAAAAGGTAATAATTTCTTGAGGAAATGAAATTCCTCGCTCTCCGGAATAGAGCTTATATAATAAGGCCTGTCGAAGGCTGTGAATTTATCCTTTAATGCAAATTGTTGATGAACCTCGACGATTCTCTGCGGATTAAAATTAGTTGCTGACATGATCCTTATCCTGCCGCTGTCGTATATCTCTGTCCAGGCAGCTTCGGCGGAGGTTGAATTCATTGCCAACTTGGTAACAATCTCTATTAGGTCTTCGAACTCAACATTTCTTGCAACTATATTATTAAGATAAGACAAGGAACTGATTCCCTGGCTGTGCCTTTCGACAATATCGGAAGTGGGAAGGGCCGCAACAGCCGACAGGAAAATTCTGGCTAATAATGCAATTAAATAGACATAGCTCATGGCAACTATCGGCACAAGGCCGGAAAGATAGTGGAGAAAGGATTTGTAGAAATCCGAATTATCATCAAAGGCGTAAAACAGGATTATAAATGACAATATTATTTGAAGTGTGGACTGAAGAATCAGCTTTCCCTTTTCATTGCCGGGCAGTAATGCTATCCATGTGTTTTTCCTGGCCGTTGTCATTGTGACAGCAAGGAGTATAACAAAAATTATTGCCCCTACCACTCCTGCTATATCCTGATTAATTGATGTCCAGTAGATATCGACAAGCACGAAATAAATCAATGAAAAAGATAATATTTTGATGTTGCGTTTAGTTTTTTTATGCCTTCGTATCATCAGCCATTTATGTAGAAATTTGTAAACAAACAGGCTTGTAAACAGCCCGAAAGCATCGAACAGTTCGATATAGAGAAGTGAAAAAATATTGCCCGGACGGCTGTTTTGGCTTGTTATATCGGGCAGAAAGAAAATTGAAATAATAAATGCTGTCGTAAGAATAATTATCCATCTTAGGTCTTTAAAAAAATTAACTGTCAGATTATCCATTTTCCCGATGGATTCCTTGTTAGACCTATAGAAATAGATGATCACAGGAAAGACAATAGCAAAAGCGGCCAATACATTCCATATTGCGATAACTGGATTATCAAGGAGATTGAACGTAAAAAATACGATATTCCCCAATATCCTGACTATCAGGACAGCAGCAGCCAATGCAAGCAATAAGAAGTTATTCGCCTGGTTTATGATATATGGCTTATTTCTTTTTAAGTTCTTCATTTTTCTTATTATACGATTAAGAAACTCAAAGGTTGCTTAAGATAGCATTAATTTAAGATAGCACCTAAATTCCCAAAGTAAGTTAATTCCCAACTAAATATAACGATTACTTCACCAAAATCCACACCTTGCGTATTATTTGACTAATTCTTTTGCAGTTTCCACTCTTGCTACAGCGATCAACCCAGCATTATAAGCTGGTTAATACTTTTTGAGCGCAAGTCTCCACTGCATCATGATTTGTTTTCTCTTTATAATTTGTTAGTTACGCAAAAGATAAATTATCGACTGCTTCATCAATTTTTCGCCACCTGACCTTGTA
>JAJRTW010000044.1 GCA_024278075.1 Bacteroidota bacterium
ATCTTCCAAGCAGTTATCTGATCAATTAATGGAATATATAAAAACATATAATAAGACGAGGGCAAAGCCATTTCAGTGGACTTATACTGGAAAACCATTAACCATATAATTAATTACTCTTTCTAAGGGATGATACACTAGAATGCCTTCAGGTATCTTGAATGTTAAATAAATAATACGGAATAAAAAAGGAAAAAATGCAGAAAGAAATTAAGAAAATATTAGTCACCGGCGCCCTGGGCCAAATCGGGACGGAATTAACGATGGCACTTAGAGACAAATATGGTGAAGATAAAGTCATCGCTTCGGACATCAGGGTAGATCCGCCGAAGAAATTAAGAAAATCAGGCCTCTTCCTGCAAGTAGACGTAACCAAACCCGATACAATCAATCAGGTGATTATCCAGCATGATGTTGACACTATTTTTCACATGGCGGCTATCCTTTCGGGAATCGGCGAAAAGGACCCGCATCTATGCTGGAATGTGAATATGAACGGCTCGATTAACGTGCTGAACCTCGGTGTTAAGTACGATCTGAACAGAATAATCATACCAAGTTCTATGGCAGTATGGGGCGACGGCGTGCCGGCCGAAAACGTGCCGCAGGATAGCGTATTGAAACCAACTTCAATGTATGGAGTAACTAAGGTGGCCGGCGAGCGGCTGTGCGATTATTACGTGCGCAGGCACGGCCTTGATTGCCGCGGGCTGCGCTATCCGGGCATTATCTCGCACGAAACCCTGCCCGGCGGCGGCACTACCGACTATGCCGTCGAGATTTTCTATGAAGCTATTAAACACAAACACTACACTTGCTTTTTGAAAGAGGATACAACGCTGCCGATGATGTACATGCCGGACTGCATCAAAGCTACTATGGATTTGGCCGAGGCAGATTACGATAATCTGGAGCACCACTCCGATTTCAATGTTGCGGCAATGAGTTTCAGCCCCGGGGAATTAGCCGAAGAAATCAAGAAGCATATTCCCAATTTCACGATGGACTACCGGCCGGATTACAGACAGCCAATAGCAGAGTCGTGGCCCCGATCGATTGATGACTCCTGCGCCCGCCGGGAATGGAACTGGCAGCCGTCTTATAATCTGGAATCCATGGTATCCGATATGATTAAAAAGCTGAGAATGAAATTGCTGTAGGCTTGTGCCAGGCCGAAGGGATCAGGGTGACACAATGCAACAAATAGCCCGTATATACTGGATTCCGGATTCCCGATAGCGGGATTTCACTGGGCTCAACAAGTCCGGAATGACATACTACAGTTGACACTACACTATTGCAAAATCCGGAATTAATTCTAATTGCATTAATATAGTTAAAATACCGTCTTAATCGCTAATGCTATATGAGAGTAATTAATTAACTACCCTAACAATTCTTCTTGTCGATGAGAGGAATTTCATAAAGCAGAAATTCAAGAATATTCTTAATGTCAATTTATTAACCGGCCATGCCAATCTTAGAAATCAAAACTCATTACCCCGAACCCAAAATTATGCTAAGATCAAAAATAAAAACGCTGGTATTAATCTTAATCATTTCGATAGTCCCATTCCTGTTCGCGTGCTCATCGGCGCGCAAGGAGGGGTTTGCTATGCAGCAGGAGATCTGGGCGGGCGAGCCGTCCGACACATCGAAGCCCAAGGAAATCTACCTGACCGGCACCATCCCGATAGACTCCGTGGATGTGGACAAGCTGATCTATGATATATTCCGTATCGAAATAGATGAATACCCGGACAACCTTAAGGTGTATGCACGAGTTTACGATTCGTCCGGCAAGTTCGTAACGAATATGGCCGACCCGTATAAAAAATACTACGACCAGAATTATTTCTCTTCCGTCACCGAGGTGCTGGGCAAGATTTATAACAAGCGGACAAAGCCGATTGACACATTCGATGTGCGAGAATATGGCGCCGGCGATTCTATTCCGTATAATATCGTCATGTCGGTTGATTACAGCGGTTCGATGGATGCGGTGAAGGAAATCCTGTTCGAGGGCACCGAGCTGTTCGTGGGGATGAAATTCCCGTACGACAAGATCGCACTTACTTCGTTCAATAATAAATTTGACGTGAAAGTCCCGATGTCGCAGGATATGGACAAGATACTCAACCTCTACCGCACAAAAAGGGATGCCGGATTTGGCCTGTTCTCGGCTGTCTATGATGCTATTTGGAATTCGATTAAACTTTTCGAAGGCACCGAAAAAGATGTGCCGAGGGTGCTTGTTATTTTCTCCGACGGCGATGATAATTATTCTAAGAAAGAGATTGGCGAATTGATTGAACGCGCCAAGAAGGATAAAATCAATGTCTTCGCCATTGCCTTTGGCTATTCCAAGGATGAGAACTTAAGGTATATTGCCGAATATACGGGCGGGAAGTTCTATAAAGCCAGGACTAAGGAAGAGCTCCTGTCAATCTTCCGCGATATATACATGAGCCTGCGCTATTACTATTTCATCACATACAAGCCGCCTAAATACTGGGGCTTCCACCACGTTACCGCTACGCTGAATGTCCAGCCGAGGACGGATACTTTATACGCATTCGGGGAATATGACACGAGTGATTTATTCCCGTGGGATTCCATAGACAAGGCATTCAAGCGTCCGATATTATTTGATTTCGACAGCGCTGCAATAAAGCCTCAGTCCCTGCAGATTATTGATGAGATTGTTGATAAACTATTGAGCTATCCGAAAATACGCCTGGAAATCCAGGGCCATACCGATAATCTCGGAACCATTGAATACAACCAGGACTTATCCGAACGTCGGGCAAAAGCGGTTATGGACGCCTTGCTTAATGGCGGAGTAAATCCCAGGCGGCTTAGGTCGCGCGGGTTCGGCATGTCCAAGCCGATTGCACCGAACGACATCGAAGAGAACCAGGCAAAGAACCGGCGTACCGAATTTGTTATAACGGCGAAATAGGGGAGAGGTATCAATGTGCTCACAGTCTTTCGGTCATACTTATTACTATACCTAACTCAACTTGGGTTGTTCAATAATGAGATGGTATTGTGTCATCGTGTGTTGTAGATGATAAATATATATAAAAGTGTATGGCCACTGCATATCGTGACCATACTTTTATTTATTTGCCGGCTGTAACAACCGTCAGTACGGAAAACTGCCATTCGAATTGCAATCAGCAAAATATGTCAATATTTAACCTGTATTATTCATTAATATTTCGGACATTTCTGTTATTCTGAATGGAGCGGAGCCACCTGTGGCGTATTGGAGCAAAGAATCCAGAAGCCGCATGGATACTGGATTCTTCATGGAGTTTATCCTGAGTCAGGCCGATCGTGTCTATAGTTCGACTCCGCTCACTATGACACTAAAATAGTCACCCTGAGCGGAGTCGAAGGGTTCAGAATGTCTTTCCAATGATTCTCTTGCTTTTGATACAGCCCCTATAGTTTAGAGTTATGATAACTGCTTATTATCGAGGCCATGCTGAGTAAAGTAAAGTGCCGGGGACGCAACATAGATCCTGCCGCATCTTATCCATCCCTATCCGCTTACCTTCCTATACCTCCATGTGGAAAGGAATGTCGTAACTACTGCATAAGCCAGAAGTATGAAGAATTGGGCCTGCACCTCGGACGGCCCCGCCCCTTTCAACAGAATCCTTCGCAATATTTCGACGAAGTGGGCGATTGGATTGAGTACGGCTAATACCTGTGCCCAACCGGGCATACTGTCTATCGGTGTGAAAAGGCCGCTCATAAGCAGAAAGATAACCATAATGAACCATGCAATGAACATCGATTGCTGCTGGGTTTCGCTGGTTGTCGAAATAAGCAGCCCGATTGTTAGCACAACAATCAGATATAAAGCTGCCATGCCGAATAGCAATAGAATACTGCCCTCGAACGGTACATCGTATAGCAGTTTGATTATTATCAGGCCAAAAGCAAGTTCGGCCAGCCCGATTATCCAGAACGGCAGCAGCTTGCCGATGATGAACTCGTGCTTGCGTATCGGAGTAACGTTCAGTTGCTCAATTGTTCCGATTTCCTTCTCGCGCACTATGCTCATGCTTGCAAGGAAAAGGCCGATGATGGTTACCAGAATTGCCAATATCCCAGGGGCCATATAGAACTTATAATCCAGCTCTTCATTGTACCAATACCGGTCCCGAATTTCAATGCCCTGGTTGATTTCCGGCTCCGGGATTCTCATTATTTTCCGAACGATACTTTGATTAAAGTCCATAATAATAGCAGAGGCATAGGACTGAATCAGGCCGGCCGCCGAACCGTCCTCGGCATTTATTATCAACTGGACATCCGGCGATAATTTGCCATATATATCCCTTTCGAAACCATTAGGGATTATTAGAATCATCTTTGCTTTGCTCGAATCAATTCCCTTTGCTGCATGTTCCGCCGATTCGGTAGAGCCGGTTATTATGAAATAGCCCGAAGCCGTGAACCTCTCTACCAGCCTGCCCGACGTGGCCGATTTATCCAAATCGCTCACAATCATTGTCACATCTTTAAGCTCGAATGTTGTGGCATTAACCAGGATAAGCAACTGAATAAGCGGCAAAACGATAATGATTTGCAGCATTTGCTTATTGCGTCTCAGTTGTGTGAATTCCTTCTTTACTATGTGCCTTATGTTACGCATAATTCTACTCCAGCCTCACCTTGAATTTCTTGTTTGCCACCGTTAGCAGGAAGATCATAAACCCAATCAGCACTAATGTTTCCTGCCAAAAATAGCCAAAGCTCAAACCTTTCAACATTATTGCCTTCAAAATAATCAAATACCATGTGGCAGGAATCACCTTGCTGAATAGCTGCAAAGCCCAGGGCATATTCTCAATAGGGAATATAAAACCCGACAGCAATACAGTTGGCATTAACAATCCCGCAAGCGATATCATCAGCGCTGTCTGCTGAGTCTTCGATATTGTTGATATAACTATGCCAATGCCCAGCGCCACTAAGATAAATATTACCGTTACGATTGCAAAATCCAGCATACTGCCCTTGAACGGCACACCAAAAATTGCCCTGGATAGCACCAGCACTGTGGCTGCGTTGAACAGCGATAGTAATAAATAGGGGATGACTTTGCCGATGATAATTGTTTGCGGCCTTAATGGCGACACCAAAAGCACTTCCAGAGTTCCCTTCTCCTTCTCTTTGGTTATGGCAACCGATGTCATCAATGCCGAAACAAGCATCAGAATCAGCACAATCAAGCCAGGCACGAACATATATACGCTTCTCATCTCCGGATTGTACATCATCCGCGGTTGCGGGGCAATTACAATATTGCCGGCCATTCCGTTTTGATTAAATCCTTTCAGAAAATCCAGTATAATGGTGGAAGCGTACATATTCAGGATTTTTGCTACGTTGGGATCGCTGGCATCATTTATAATTTGAACCTGTGCCGAACCCCGGCCCAATTTATGTGCAAAATTTTCTTCGAATACTATTATCTGTTTTACTTTGCCGGCCCTGAAGGATTTTTCCATATCCTCTGGCGATTCGATATATTCCGTAAGTTTGAAGTGGCCGGATGATACGATTTTATCGATTATTTTTTGAGTTACATGGTCTTTGGATTTATCAAAAATGCCAATATCGGCTTCGGATATTTCCGTACGTATAGCAAAGCCGAAGATAATCAATTGTGCGATTGGCATCCCGAGCAGAACGAACAAAGTCCTGTAGTCCCGCGAGATGTGGTAGATCTCTTTTCTAACGAATTCCTTGAATGCTTTCATAATAATTAACTTCTACAGTATCTCAGAATAAATTAATATCTAACGTTCCGTCAGTTGTTACAACTGGCCAGTGGCGGCAGTTTTTATATTGCCAATTGTTACAACTGGCAGAACATAAATTCAGGCAGGTTACGAACCTGCCACTACACATACATTGCATGAACTACAACAAATAATTATCAATTGTTTATGAGATGATGCAATACCATCCGGTTTCAATATGAGAGATTCCTTAATAATATCTTAATAATATCTTATTAATAACTTATAGATGTCATTCCGGCCGTGCCAGTTTAACAAACACGTCATTCATGCTATCGCAGCCATATTGCAGCTTTAAGTCGTTTGGCCGCCCCATGGCTTCAATCAGGCCGTCCACCATAATCGAAACACGCCCGCAATATTCAGCTTCATCCATATAGTGCGTCGTTACGAAAATGGTTTTGCCCTGCGATGATGCTTCGTAGATCAAATCCCAGAACCGGCGACGGGTTATCGGGTCTACTCCGCCGGTGGGTTCGTCCAGGAACACTATCTGCGGATTGTGGATCATTGCCACCGAAAAAGCAAGCATCTGCTTCCAGCCAAGCGGCAAATCCTTTATTAGCTTCCGCCCGGCGTCGCCCAAAGAAAACTTCTCAATCATTTCACTTGTTTTCGTTTTCAGTTCGCTTCGGCCCAGGCCATAGATTCCGCCGTAGAAATCAATATTTTCACCAATTGTCAGGTCCTCGTAAAGCGAAAATTTCTGGCTCATATACCCGATATTTCTTTTTATTTCTTCTGTTTGCGTAAATACGTCAAATCCGGCAACCGATGCCCGGCCGGAGGTTGGCAGAAGCAGCCCGGTAAGCATTCTCATAGCTGTTGTTTTGCCGGCGCCGTTTGCTCCCAAAAAGCCGAATATCTCGCCCTTATCCACACTAAAACTAATTGTGTCAACCGCAGTAAACCTGCCGAATTTCTTGGTCAGGTTCTCCGATACGATTGCTTTGTCGTAACCCAATGAATTGGTAGTATTCATATTCGTATTCATATTCGTATTATCATTATTCATTGTCATTGGCTCCTCGCATCAGCGCCATAAAGGAATCCTCTATCCCCGGGCGGGTTTGCCGGAGCACTAAGCCATTGCAGCCTTTGCCCTCAAGATAGCTTGTCAATTCCGTATCGTCAATTCTCTCGCGTTTGTCGGTATAGTGCAAAAATTCACCGAATGGAAAAACCGTATCCGTATGCTGGTAATTCCTAAGGGCCAGCAAAAGTTTATATATATCATCGGATTTAATTTCGTAGAGGGCTTTCTCGTATTTTTTGATTATGCTGTCGGGTTGGTCGATGTCGAGGATTCGGCCGTTTTGGATAAGAGCCACCCGGTCGCACAGCGAAGCCTCGTCCATGTATGGCGTCGATACGATGATTGTAATCCCCCTGGCCTTCAGATTTTTCAGCATTTCCCAGAATTCCATTCGCGATACGGCATCAACGCCTGTGGTCGGCTCATCCAAAACCAGCAGTTCCGGTTTATGGATCAAAGCGCAGGACAGCGCCAGCTTCTGTTTCATTCCGCCGGACAGGTTGCCAGCCTTGCGGCCTTTGAAAGGCTCGATTTGAATATATATGTCTTTGATCAGGTCATAATTATCTTCGATTGTGCCGCCGAAAATGGAGGCGAAGAACCGGAGATTCTCCTCGACGGTAAGGTCTTCATAAAGCGAGAACCTGCCGGGCATATAGCCGAGTTTCCTACGGAGTTGTTTATACTCGGTAACTGTGTTATGGCCAAGGACAATGGCTTTGCCGCTATCGGGCAGCAGCAAGGTAGTTAAAATTCTGAACATAGAAGTTTTGCCGGCTCCGTCGGGGCCGATAAAACCGAAAATCTCATTGCTCTCCACATTGAAGCTGATATTATCAACAGCAACCGTGGGGCCATAGGTTTTTGTAATATTCTCGGCTAATACGACAGACATAGATGCTTCCAATATTTAACTAACTAATTTAACCAAATGGTTAAATGCAATATAATAAAAAAATGGGATTAAAAATGATTTTTTTTTTGGCGGGTGCCCGCCGAATTGCCTCACTATAAATGAGATCGATTGTTGGTGTGGAGGCGGGGATTAAAACTTAAAGGCATAAAGATAAACAGCCACGTGCTTTAGCTG
>JAJRTW010000045.1 GCA_024278075.1 Bacteroidota bacterium
AAGCACTAACTGTTTATTATTATAGTAGTTACAAAAGATATTCAATTAGAAAGTGCAAGGAAATTGATTTATTATGCTCTTATACCTTGCAGATTGTAGGACAACCCCCTGCTCGCCTGGCTCACTTCCCCTTTTTTAAGGGGGAATAGTTGATCAAATTCCCCCTTAAAAAAGGGGGATTTAGGGGGTTGTTATTCTACTTAAAGCATAAGCACTAAAATCTTTTTCTCCGACTACTTTTTGAGGAAACCCTATTTTGTTATAGTTCAATCAATGTATGTGTAGTGGCAGGTTCGCAACCTGCCTGAATTTATGTTCTGCCAGTTGTTACAACTGGCGATATAAAAACTGCCGCCATTTGCCAGTTGTAACAGAACGTTGAATAATAATTTATTGTGAGATGCCGTAGTAGTTATGTTACAATACATCTACGTCGGAAATGATTTTGATTCCCCTTCTTGATAAGCAGGGGCCCGGAGTGGTTCTTCCTTGCAGCTAAGAAAAAATACTAATGCTGTTGGTTTTAGTCAGCGAGACCTCGAGTGCCGTCAGAGCATTGGCTATCAGCCTGTCGACGGAATTCACATTCGCCGCGCCGGCAATTCCGCCGGAAATTGTAACGGTGAAGCTTTTCCCATCCATATCAATCAGCGTATTGGCAATTTCATTTCGAATTCTATCGGCCCTCATCTTGGCATCTTTCGGATCGGTGTTGACAAAGCCAATTGCAAATATGTCGTTGCCGGCCTTGCCGAAAACATCATAAACCTTTATTTTATTTCTGACTATATCGATTACATGATACACCATCTTCTCCACACGCTCGCGGAATTGTTCCGGATCGAAAGAGGTATATTCGTCCAATTTAAATAAAAACAGCGCCATAGGCTCGCCATAAGCCGTGCACCGGAACAGCTCCTCCTCGATTCTTCTGTTGAAGGCCGGTGTGTTTAATATTCCGGTGGATGGATCAATCAAAGAACTATTATTGATCATATCCATAAAATACAGCTTTTCCAGGGCAGATCCCGCCTGGTCTGCAATGGTTTCCAATAGTAAAATATCAAGCGACGAAACAGCAGCCGGATTGCGGTCCGCTATATACAAAGCCCCGAATGTTCCGGTCATGGACATAACGGAAACAGAACAGAAAATGCCGCCCGAAATATCATCTTCTCCGGAATGTATCCTGATAATATCCTGCTTAACCGGAACGAACGTATTGGTAGCGGATGTCATAATCGTATTGCCCAGCACTGTGCTGTTCAGGCTCACACGGGTGCCTATGATTTTATTCTTGCCTCCGTCTTTCGAATTGGCCGATTTAATCATCCATGCCCCGGAATTATCGTCAAAGGCACAAAAGCCTATGGACTCGCAGTCAATAATTTGCGAAACAGACTCGATAATCGAATTGGAAATATCATCGGGTGTTGCACCGGGATTATTAGAAAACTGGTGGAAGATATTTACAGCGTCGAGGGTTCTCGAGGCCTGGATAAGGTCGAATTTCTCCGTATAACTATGCACCAATCCGGCAATTAATTTAGTGAAATGCCCTAAAAAGCCAACCGTTAACGAATCATAAGCATCAACAATATCGGAATCGGCGCACAGAACACCGGTTATCATATTATTATAAAACACCGGAACACCGATAAACGACGCAGTGCCAACTGATTTTTTGTAATATGGAATCAAGTCAAGCTCGGCCGATGGGTTCATTTCCGATAATATCTCCGGCTTTAGATTCACTGCAATCTGGCTGACCACATCATTGGTAATCGCAAAACGCCTGTTGGCTGTGATATTGTCAGGCACGTCCGTAACAACCGACTCAAGCACAAATTCTCTTTTCGATGAATTTACCAAAAAGAATACAGCCGTACGTGTGTTGGTCACAGACCTGATAATCATAAGCACACGTTGCAGAAAATAGTCGAATTCCTTTCTGGGTTCGTGGTTTAATACGGGCGCTTCCTCAATTAAAACGGAAAAAGGAATATTGAGGTCTTTTTTCCGGTAAGGCCTTTCCTTGGATTTCGTATCGATTCTAACAGGTTCGTTTTCCGCAATATTTTTCTCCTTTCGAACCTGTTGTTGTTGGGCTTTTGCATCAAAATCCAATCGTATAGTGCCGGAATCATCAGGGGTTGCTTCATTTTCATCGGCAACATTAAATTGAAGCCCGGGATTTGCTGGGCCGCTTTTCGGGATAGGCTGCTTTTTGCTTTTGCCTACAATCCGCATACCGGAATTCTCATCATCAAAACGAAAATTCGGATCATAAGATTCCGTCTTCTTGACGCCCCGATTGCTGAAATTAGTTAATCCGTCAGCTACGGTTTCCGGTTGGGGCTGGCCTTTAGGCGATATATTTTCAACCGGTTGGCCGGACTTTATTCTGAAACCTTCATCATCGCTAATAAAATCATCGGCCTTGGTTTGGTCTTCGGTTGACTCAATATCGGAATTAATCTCATTACTAATAATATCGGAGCCAATAATATCGGAGCCAAATTCAGATTCAAAATCTTCGATTACCGTCCTTTTGGCATGGTCGTCTTGCTTAACTGTCATTTTAAAGGATGGCGGAGGGCTCGAGGGCTTGAACCTCGATTCCACCATTTCCGACAATCGCTGCGATATGAGCATTACCAATGCAACCGAGCCAAGAATAGCAACGCATATCCCAATCAAACGGATAGCCACCTCGGTGAGAAATATGGCTATTAACAATCCGACAATGATTACCACAACGGCAACGGCATCGGTTGGTGTGATTACTTTTTTTAGTTTTATACTTCTTTTGGGCATGATTCAGTTAATATATTAGAATTATTCGCATTCGCATCCAAGGCTATAAATCAAAGGTTAAGAATATGGCCTATGAGGATAAAAAAATACTCGTTGAAAGTAATTTACCCGGATAATCTATGCTGCAATATATAATATAATGAAATAACAAATCTTATCAAAGCATGGAGATTCAATGATTCGACTCTCAGCATGAAAAAACAGGTATTTCTACTGAAACAATATATCCGGAATTATTTCTATTTTTATTTTATTATTTTTAATTCAATTTAATATTAAATCTTTTTCATTTTTTTTTGTAACTTCTATCCTATTGATTATCACAAGCATATAGATTCATAAATTAATATGCACAGCCTAAGGAATAATCTTCCCCACACGCCCTATTTCTATGCTGTTATTTGGGTTCCATGAATATCAACGAGATATTATTTAGTTTTGTGGAAAACCATATTATTTCTATATTACTATTATTGTTAATTTACCATACCTGATTCAACTATATTATGAGCAGATTTTAATATTCTACTTAAGAATTATCATAAATAATTTATTTGATTATTAATTCTACAGGAGGAATTGTATGAAACGTCGTGACTTTTTTGGAATAGGCAATTCGAAAGCTGAAGTTGAGCGGGAATATGATAACCAACCGCTTTCAACGGCAGCACTCGATAAACTTACCACACCGCTGACAAGGCAACAGGCCATTCATTTGCTGCGAAGGGTTACTTTCGCCCCAACGCCCGAGCAAATCGATAGCTTCACCGGCCTTACTCCCGATGAAGCAATTGCACAAATATTGGGGCCGAACGACCATCCTCTGCCGGAGCCGTCTGCTGCCATTCAGAATTGGATGGACACACAGGAAGAGAATCCATTGACTGTTGGCAATCAACTTATCCGGGCGGAAATCGAAGGCCGCTTGCGCACTCGCTATTTCCAGTTTGCCGATTGGTGGCTCGACCTTATGAGAGAGGAAACTATGCCGGCAACAGAAAAACTGACTCTGTTCTGGTCTTCGGTATGGTGCATTAACTTTAATTACGATACGCTTGCACTATTGCCACCCGCGCTGCTTTATAGAAACAATCAAACGCTAAGAAGTAACAGGTATGGCGATTATAAGAAGTTCGCCGAGGATATTGCAATGGACGGTGCTATGAATATGTACCAAAGTATGTACTATAATACTAAAAATGCCCCTAATGAAAATTTCGCCAGAGAATTGATGGAGCTTTTTTCGATGGGTACGCACAACCTGAAAACGGGCGAAGCTAATTACTCCGAAGGCGACATTCAGGAAAGCACCCGAACACTGACCGGGTGGAAAGCAGCAGCATACGAATATGATCCTAAGCCCAAGGGAGAATTCAAGGTCTATTTCCTGCCGAATCTTCACGATACCAATGCAAAGACTTTTATGAATCAAACGATTCCGGCTCGCGACCCTGAAACTGAGAATACCGAGCAGCAGGTACTGGATGAAGAAATCCGAAACGGAATATTAAGGATTATGTTCGAGGAGCGCTCCGAAGCTATCGCATATTTTCTATGCTCGAAAATCTATCGCTTTTTCGTATATAGCAATCAAGGTGCAATCGATTGGGACTTCGTTGGCGAGCTTGCCCAAATATTTATCGACAACAATTTCACGTTGAGGCCTGTTTTCGAAGCACTATTCACCAGTGAGTATTTCTTCGACGAATCAATTAGGGGCATTCAAATAAAGACACCTCCCGAGTACATCGTCGGACTCGAAAGAGCACTTGGAGTGGACTATGCAAAGGCTCAGGAAGCTGTCGTAAATTTAGAGCAAATACTCTACAACCCGCCGAACGTTGCCGGATGGGATGCTTATAGAACCTGGATTTCTACGAATACCTATCCCCTGCGCGTCAAATACTGTCGCGGCATATTGGAAGCAGCAGACAATCCTGGCCTGGTCGCATTTGCAAAGAAATTCGCTGGCAGCGATGACATTGATACTTTAACAGATGCACTTGTTGAATATTTCTTGCCTGTCCCGATAGCGGCAGAACGTACACAGCGGTTTAAGCAAGCTATCCTCGATGGTGCCGGCACCACCGAAGGCGAGTGGGGAGGTTTGATGGCAGCTAATGACCCGAATGCAGGCGAAGGCATTCGCGCTTTAATTGAAGAGTTGATTTTATCACCAGATTTTAATTTATCCTAAAGGAGGCTGAAAATGAAAAGAAGAAATTTTATTAAATCAACAGCAGCAGTTTCAGCCGGAGCAGCATTTGCACCTTATATACTGAAAGGAATTCCTCAGAAAAAAGTGCCTATGGAGTCGCTTGATTTTATCAACAGCGATACGATATTCATTTATATTGAACTGCTTGGCGGTAATGATGGATTGAACACAGTTATCCCGTTGGCTGACGAAGCCCGGTATATGGAGTTAAGGCCAACAGTACATATTACCCGCGATGATGCCGTCAGGTTTTCGGATTCAGATGTATATTTCCATCCTTCAATAGTTGAGAATATTCACCGCGATGGAATTCTTGGGCTTTTGGACCGCGGCAACCTTGCGGTTGTGGAGGGTGTCGGATATGACAATCCTTCGCTTTCGCACTTTTCCTCCCAGAAAATCTGGCTCAGCGGCATCAACAGCAAGGATCCAAGAGATCCCAGACTGCAGGAAGGTTGGCTGGGAAGATATCTCTTAAGCAAGTTGCCCGACTATCCAACTATAATCCCCGATCATCCTTTGGCAATTGCATTGGGCGGCAATACTCCTTTGCTGTTTAAAAGTGCAATGGGTCACATGGGCATTTCGCTCACAGACCCCGAAGAATTCTACGAAAAAGGAAAAGGGCTGTCGCCGGTTGATCCTGCACTAACAGGTACGGATACTTATGATAATGAATATAATTTTATACATACGATGGCCAGGCAGTCTCAGCAGTATTCCGAGGAGGTATTTAACGCTTATGAAGCTGGAAAGGATAAATTGCAGGTTCCCTATAGCGATGGGCTGGCACAGAAATTCAAATTAATCTCTACTTTAATTGCAGGCGGATTAAAAACTAAAGTATATTTCATCAATCAGAGTTTTTACGATTCACACGCACAGCAATTTGAGGATGATCCACGCAAAGGTCAGCACCCAACTCTGCTCAGCGACATAGCTACCGGAATTTCCGAATTTATGGACGATGCCATAAAGCAGGGTTTTGCCGATAGAGTTGTTGGAATGACAACATCGGAATTTGGCAGAAGGGCGCATGACAATGGCAGCCGCGGCACCGACCACGGAACTTCATCGAATCTGTTCATGTTTGGCTCCGACAAATATGTGAATGCCGGCGCCCATGGCCAGCCGCCCAACCTTAATGACCTCGAGAATGGCAACTTAAGGCATGAATTCGACTTCCGCCGAACTTTCGCCAACGTGCTTAATGCCTGGTTTGGCGCAGAGCAAGAGGAAATCAACCAGCTATTTGGCGAGCCGATCGACCCTATGTCGGTAATAAATCCATGGGTAACAAGCGTCGAGGACAAGCTGGCTGGCACCACAAGCGGAAAGCTAAGTATTCATCCTAATCCGTCAATGGGGACAGCCAACCTGACATTTGAGCTGAAGGCTCCGGCGAATGTGGACATTTATATATTCAGGAATGACGGCAGATTAGAGCAAAAAGTCAGATCGGGAAGACTCGAAGCCGGCGTCCATAATTATCCATTAAATGTTGCAAAATCAGGAAGTTATAATTGTGCCGTAATAGTAAACGGCAGAAGGAATCTGGCAAAATTTAGTGTAATCAGGTAATAAATTACCATACCTGATTTTTTTTTCATCAATTCAGCGAGCGTCGTGTAGCCATCCAATATCATTATTGAGATTGCAGCACTTCGCTTGCTTTTTTATTAATTTATGATTTTTATTAATTTACGATATGTCTTCAGTAATGTACGGTTAAAAAATGAATCGTTCCAAATACTTGCCGATATTCAATGTACTGTCATCCTGAGCCCTTCGGCAGTTTATCCTGAGCGAAGTCGAAGGACTCAGGATAAGCTATGTCGAAGGATCCAGTGTTTACGGCTCATTTGGCAGTATTAAGATGGATTCATCACTACGCCATAAATGGCTTCGTTCTGAATGACGCGCTTTAAATATAATATTTCACTAATTTAAAAATCGCATCCATAATAGCACAATATAGGCCAAAACGGAGTTTAATGCTGCAATTATCACAAATTGGCTGCTTTTACACCGGACACAACTGTTTAGTTATCAATGATCTTACTTATAGCCTAAAAATGTGACAAAAAACAGGAAAAAGGATTTGCTATGAAAATACTAATCCGAAAGAAAAAGGTATTCATGTTTCTTCAGGGTTGTGTAGAGAATTTTCCTGGCCCTGAAAAGATGAGCCTTAACTGTGCCGAGCGGAATATCCAGCATTTCGGATATCTCCTTATAATCCAGTTCCTTTTCGTGGCGCAGCATAATAATCCGGCGGTAATTATCCGGCAGGCTGCTGATTGCATCCCGGATGGCTGCTCTCCGCTCATCATTAATTACAAGCACATCCGGCAAATGGCTGTCGTCCACAATCTCCATCTCCATATCCTCGGTTTCGCCCGGCGTATGCTTTGTTAGCGATATTACAGTGAATCGCTTTTTACGCAGGAAATCTATGCAAGTGTTGGAGGCAATTCTGTATATCCAGGCCGAGAATGAAAACCCGAATTGAAATTTTCGCAAAGCCCTGAAAGCCTTGATAAATGTTTCCTGTGTCAGATCATCTACATCGTCTTCATTTTTCACCATTCTTCTTATCAGTGCAGCAATTAGTTTGGCATACTTCTTCTGCAGAATTTCAAACGCCGCATTGTCACCTCCGAGCACCTGCCTTATTGCACGGTAATCTTCTTCTTTTGAAGCAATATTTTTTTTGTTTTGGTCTTGCATTTAAAGAGAATGTAGCGATTGGCCCAACAAGAAACTTTTGGCTTGTGCAATTGGACAAGAATGCAATTGCAACAATATATAAATTACTCAATAATAATTGAAAATTAAACTGAAATTGCAAAGTGGTTCCGATTTGCTTTCTATTTAATTGATTTTATCCAGTTGGATATGTCTAATATTACTTCTTCGGAAATATTGCCTGCCGTATTGTATTCATCCGGGGTTGAAGCCGAACTGCCTTCTATAAATAAATGATTCAGCGCCGGATACACCTTGAAATCAACCCGTTCTTTTCCGGATAAAGCTGTTTTAATCATAAAGAAATCTTCGGTAGTCACCTGATAGTCCCTGACGCCCTGGAGAATTAGCATTGGCCGGCTGACCTCCGTTATTTCAATAACAACAGGGTGTTTCAGCAGATCGAGCCAATAAGCAGGGGGAACATTCAGCGGCAAGGAATCCGCCGGAATATTCGCATTCGAACTAAGTTTCTGTATATTGTCAATTTTCACCTGTAAAATGTCAAGTTCTTCCTGTTCCTCTTTTGTAAATTCCCCATCAACATTGAAAATATAATTATACTGTGCCCAAATTGTCTCGCCAAGCGGCCTTGCAAGAGCCGCCATTAACACATAGCCTGCCGAAATATTATCGGATTGAGCTATGCGGGGAATCACAGTTGCACCAAGGCTGTGGCCCAGGACGAATATTCTTTTCGGATTGATTTGATTCCTGCCGGCGAGAAATTCCGCAGCCAAAACAGCATCATCAATCGTTTCCTCTTTTACAGTGAATCGCTCAGCGGCTGCACATTTCTCAGGATATTTATAAGTTCGCTTATCGTAACGCAGCACAGCAATGCCATAGGAGGCCAGCCCCAGGCCAAATCCCTGAACGGTTTGTTCTTGCCCACGGTTTCGTCCATATCGTTCGGCCCGCTGCCATGAACCAGCACCACTGCCGGGAAAGGCCCCTTGCCACGGGGAATTGTCAATAAGCCCGGCAATTTCCAGCCGTCATGTCCGAATTCAATTTTATGTTCGCTAAAAGAACTCTTGTCGGCGTAGGCCGGCTTGATGAAGCCGGATTCCTCCGTATAGGGCGAAAAGAACAGCCCGCTGATTTCCAATTTGTCATTAAAAACTATCTTGGCAATAAGTTTATTTTTCTCAAATTCCAGAGTGCTGCTGGTAACAACATAGCCATCTTTATCCTTAGCGGTTGATTTGTTGACGCCTTTATAATCTCCGAATTGCGTAATTAGTGAAGGCCAGATTGCGGACAGGCTGGCTACCGGAAGATTTTGCTTTACTGTCTCATCAAAATTTTCGGCCGCTTTCTCGTTTTCACCGTTTTGAAGCAATTGGATAAAATCCCTTGCCTTTGAGATTTCTTTCTTGAATTTAGTTTGATTAGAATTTATTGCCTGGGCATTTCCTTCCAGCAAATATATAGTCGAATGGGATAAAAACACAAAGAGAATGGCAACGATTATCCTGATAGTTTTCATAATAAAGCCTGAATTAATAGACAGAAATAATGGTGTGTAATATATTATTTTATTATTATTATTTTATTATTAAAGAACGAGGTAGAAAGTAGTGGAATGCCCCTCGAGTTCAAGAGAATTCAAGGGTTGGGTATTCTTGTTTAATTATTATTATCCACAAGCTAAAGCACTTGGCAATTAACAATGAGATAAGCAGAAGAGGCGTAACACCTGATTGGTCAAATCAATCTATACATCAAGATTCTTGACATACTGGGCGTTTTTCTCAATGAATTCCCTGCGGGGTTCCACCTTGTCGCCCATCAGGGTCTGGAATATCTTCGTGGCCGCTGCGGCATCTTCTATTGTCACCTGAAGCAAAGTTCTGGTTTCGGGGTTCATGGTAGTGTCCCATAGCTGCACCGGATTCATCTCGCCCAGGCCTTTGAACCGCGACAGTGCAATGCCGTCGACCTTCTGAGTGCCGTCGGGGCCTAAAGTAGTCTTGCTCTTGGCCCGCGGATTTTCTTTCCTGATCCTGTCGATTATCCCATCGCGTTCCTGATCGTTATAGGCATAATACTCGTGCTTGCCTTTTTTCAATTTATAAAGTGGCGGTTGGGCAATATATAGTTTTCCCTGAAAGATCAAATCCCTCATGTAGACAAAAAACAATGTAAGCAGCAGCGTCCTGATATGCGAGCCGTCAATATCGGCATCGGCCATTAATATTATTTTGCCGTACCGCGATTTGGAGGCGTCGAATTCATCGCTGAACCCAGCGCCGATGGCCGTGAATATTGCCCTGATTTCATCATTTTCCAATATCTTGGTCAGGCGTGCTTTCTGCACATTCAAAATCTTGCCTTTGAGCGGCAGTATAGCCTGGAAGCGACGGTCCCTGCCTTGCTTTGCAGACCCGCCGGCAGAATCACCCTCGACCAGGTATATCTCGCAATCCTCCGGCGTCCTCAAAGAGCAATCGGCAAGCTTGCCCGGCAGAGTGGAAGATTCGAGCACGTTTTTGCGCCGCACCAGTTCGCGGGATTTCTTGGCTGCTATGCGGGCCTCGGCGGCAAGCGTGGCTTTCTCTAATATCTTCTTGGCCTGTGCCGGATTAGCATCAAGGAATTGGCTGAGCTGCACGTTAAGTATCGTGCGCACAATGCCTTCGACTTCGCTATTGCCAAGTTTCGTTTTGGTCTGCCCTTCGAATTGCGGTTCGGCAACTTTCACCGAAATAATTGCCGTTAGGCCTTCGCGGAAATCATCTCCGGTTAATTGCAGCTTCTGGTTCTTTGCGGATTTATTCGATGCGGCGTAGGCATTCATTGTGCGGGTGAACGCCGACCTAAAGCCGGTCACGTGAGTTCCGCCCTCGACCGTATTGATGTTATTCACATAAGATAATACATTTTCGCTGAAACCGCTGTTGTATTGAAAACAAATGTCTACTTGCGTTTCCATGTCAAGTCCGCCGGTATCGGAACCGGATACAAAACAAGGCGGGACAAATACGGTGGCGGCCTCGTCTACATACTTCACAAAATCGACCAATCCACCTTCATAATGGTGAATTACTTCCTCGCCTTCGATTTCGTCTATTATTTTAATTGTCACCTCGGGGTTCAGGAAAGCCAATTCCCTTAGTCTGTCGGATGTTTTGTAGAACCTAAATTTAGTGACTTGAAAAATCGTTTCGTCTGGATAGAAACGGATCATGGTTCCGGTGCTGTCGGTTGTGCCTATAATTTCCACACTCGAGGTTGGTTTGCCCTCGCTGTAAGTCTGTTTATAGATATTGCCGTTTCTTTCTATTACCGCTTCGGCGTAGGAGGACAGGGCGTTCACGCACGAAACTCCCACTCCGTGCAAGCCGCCGGATACTTTATAGGAAGATTTATCGAACTTGCCGCCGGCGTGCAAAGTGCACATCACAACCTCGAGGGTCGAGATTTTCTTAACCGGATGTGGCCCGGTCGGGATTCCCCTGCCATCGTCCTTAACTGAGCATGAGCCGTCAGAATGCAGTGTGACGACAATAGTTTTGCAGTACCCGGCCAGCGCCTCGTCGATTGAATTGTCTACCACTTCGTTGATTAAATGGTGCAGGCCCCGCTCGCTTAAATCACCAATATACATGGCGGGCCTTTTCCGCACTGCCTCCAGGCCTTCTAATATCTTAATGCTCTCTTCGCTATAATTTCCCTCAATCGGCTTGTTCTCAATCGGTTGGGTGTCAAGAGATTTGTTTTCGTTATCCATAGATTTTTCGATCTGAATATTATTGTGAATATGCTGCTTTACTATTTAATTTTGGCCGTTGTAACCAACTACAAATTTAATCATTTTTCACCGAACTACAATCGTTGTGACCGTATTATTATTAAGAATTTTATTAATTTTTTTTATTAATTGTTCCTCTCTCAGCAAAATCTCAGTTCTAAGTGTAGAAGACTCTGCCTGCAAGATAAGCACGCCTTTGTTCAGCTTTCTGATTTTAGTAAATTCTGCAATTTTTTCACCGACAATACTATCCCAATTTTCAGCAATAACCGATTGGCTTAGTTCATCATCGAGTCCCTTATCTTTCACTATCTGATCGATAATGGATTTGATGGATTTCGGCTTTCTATTGATTGATGAAGACATATTATATTTTAATATATTTTATTTTATCTTATCTTATTTAACTCATGTTACGTAGTACCATGAGATATAATTGTAAAAATACTAATATTTTCGTCTTAGTCAACTTTTTGAGTAAGCACTATGCAATTGCCGTTGTGAAATTCCAGAGGCATCTTCCTCGAAAGCTCCTATCGGAAAAATCAATATATTCCGGATGACTGAAACCGAAGTATTATATTCCCCTTGCGCATTCGCAATGAATTATCCCATGACAATCTTAATACATATAAACATTGATATATTTTTTAAATGAACGAAAATTACTTAAATTGTTCATATTCCATGCAGTATAAATTTCTATTATAATCTAAATCCGATGAAAAACAGGCCTTATTATAACATCATAATTCCAATTATTCTGTTATCAATTGCTTTGCCATTGAAATCACAATCACAGGTAATCCTTAACAGAACAATCGTTACTGATAAAGGCAGGGCAATTCTCTATTTCGATGGGATACCGGAGTTCCGGTCATCCCTATCCGATGATAAGAAAAAGGTGGTCATAAGCATTAATAGTGCCGACGCCCAAGAGGAAGCCAGGGTAGTCAATTCTTCCGGATTGATAGAATCGGTATATGCACAAACATTTGATGGGGATTTAACAATTTCTGTTTTGCTTAAAGAAGAAGCCGGTTATACGATAGCACCGATGCCTTTTTCGAACTCGCTAATTGTCGAAGTATTTTCCTGGGACAAACTGTCGACGGCGGAGGACAACTACAGAAGCGGCCTGCTTGCATTGGAAAATAATATTTATCCCACCGCACAGAAATATTTCGAAAAGGCTGCTAAAGCAGGCCATGTCAACTCCAAAGCATTGTTAGGAATTTTGAAATTAAAGAATAGCAAACTGGACAGCGCCCTGCTTCTGCTTAAGGAAGCCGAGAAAGGCAGCTCCGACATATACGATATTTTTGCCGCAATCTCACAGATTTATGAGTTGAATGGCGACCAAAAAAATGCGAATAAATATAATACTCTGTTTGCCGGGAAAACCTCGTTGAATGATTTCCCGAGGTTAGTTGTGGATTATGCCGGAGAAAGCGATGGTTTGCAGGAAGAGCCGATGTCATTTCTGCGGGCCATTACTGATGACGAGCAAGAAGCTGCCACCGGTATTGAACAGGATACGGCCAAAGACACCTTGTCCGAATCAAAGCAATTCGAAAATCTTTTCAAAAATGACACCGCCCGGGCGAATAAGTCCGCAAATGACACGGCAGAGTATTCCCTTTTCGAAAACGGAATCGATACTTTATTAACTTATGCTTTTTCATTTATCATTGGCCTGGCTATACTGATAGTATATTTATTCGTCCGCTGGAGAAAGAAGCAGATGTCCCTTGCAAGCAAGGAAGACAGGCAGGAATTCAAAAAAAGGCTTGCCGAAGCCCGCGAGGAAGTTCAGTTAAGAAAGGAGTATGCAGCAAGAACCAAAGCCGAGAAAGAGGAGAAAGCAGGAAAGCTAATCGACAAAACGACCGAATCGGCATCTGGAGATTTTGAAAAGAATTCTGAGCAGGAAAAATACATGCAGGCTGCCAAACGATCGCAAATTCAATCTAAGAATGATGAAAAATCCGACAAACCCGGGCCGGTCGAAACCGAAGGCAGGGATACTGAAATATTAGATAATATTGGATCAATCGAAGAGGTTGACTTAACCGGCGGCTCGAATCAACTAATTGAGAAAAAGCCTGCGGCGTCTGCAAGAATAGAGATGGCATTGAACCTTGCCGAGGAGCAAAGGAAAGTTAAGACCAAGAAATTAGAGTCGCTTCAATCACGGCCGCTGCCGGTTGTCACGGATAAATTAAGTGATGTGGCTAAGAAACTCGGAATAGAGCAAGGCGGGCTGGAAATTAAAATGAAAGTCGAAAAAATGCTTGCCGATAAGAAGTCCCTATCGAAACTTGCTGATAAATTTTCCGTAGATAAGAATAAAAGTAGTGGCGGTACGTGATAATAGAGTTAATAATCTCTATTATGCGTAGTGCAGCATCTCATAAATAATTAATAAATATTTGTTGTAGTTCATGCAATGTATGTGTAGTGTCAGGTTCGTAACCTGCCTGAATTTATGTTCTGCCAGTTGTTACAACTGGCAATATAGAAACTGCCGTCACTGGCCAGGTGTAACAACTGACTGAACGTTAGATATTTTGCTTCAAGTCAGTTATAACACCTGACTTGACATTGAATATGAATTGTGCTATTAGAATATCAGAGTTTGGCAATAGACGAAAAAAGAATATGACAGAATTCACAAAAATAAAATATGACAGCGGATTGAATAATTGCTCCCGAATAAGTTCGGGTTTTATGTTTATTGTTCTGCAGCTAATCATCATTATTTGTTTCCAACTTGCCGGCAGCGATTTATTTTCTCAGAATTATAAATATCCATACCTGAATTATGATTCTTCCACGAAAACCTATAAGTTCCAAATACCTGATATATTAAGGCCTAAGCAAGATGATGGCATGATATTTGATAGTTCCTTAAGAGGTAGCAAAAGTAGAAATAGAGTGCTTGAAAACTCAGATACGGCCAAAAATCGCATAGTGAATTTGTGGTATGCCAATGATGAACTCAATGTGAAAATTCTTCTTGATAATGAAAAAAGCCATATTGAAATATTTGTTATAAACCTGCTTGGTAAAAAGGTTTTGCCCGTTTATAGCGGCCCTGCAAAACCGAAAGAAGAAATTTATACTGAAGTTGCCTCAACGTTGCCGCAAGGAGTTTATCTGTGTATGTTGCAGGGAAAGAACTTCCGGCATGGAAGGAAATTTATAGTTTCGAGGTAAATAAATGTATATTATTCGACAATCCGAACCTGAATTTCAGGATTTACTATATGATACGAATGTTTTGTACACCAAAAGAATTTATGGAATAATAATTAAGATACTTATCTATGCAAGCCTGTTTTTAGCAGGCTTATCGTTTCAATTATATTCACAATCAACCGGCGGCGGATATGCCGAATCGTATTTATACAGGAACGTAGGTGCCAGGGCTGTTGCCATGGCCGGTGCCTACACCGCAATTGTGAATGAGCCCGGGGCAATATTCTACAACCCTTCGGGTTTGGGCTTTTTTGCGAACCAGCCGATGGTTGCTACCACATTCTCTCCGATTGGGTTTGGCCGCACACACGCATCGATGGCCTGGGGGCAAACAGTAGATGAAAATATCGGCGTCGGGTTTGGGATTAACAGCTACTCGTCGGGCGCATTCCAGGGGCGCGACGTGCGGGGAAACAAAACTGTTGATTTGCAGTCCTGGCAATATTCCCTTACCGGTTCGGCAGCCTATAGAATTGAATCGGCAAGTATCGGCGCTTCGGTAAAATATCTGCGAAACCAGGTTTCCGGCACCAATACTTCCGCCGATGGTTTCGCACTCGATATTGGAACTAAATTTAATGTGATGGATTTGTTCTCCGTTGGGATGGCTGTAAATAATATTTCGGGCATGATGATGTGGAACACAGCCGATGAGGAGCAGGAGTTCCTGCCTTATTCCGTCCGAGCCGGCATAGCTATGGAATTCGGGTTAAACGAGGAATCCCGCACAACCCGTTCGACAATTACCGGCGAGCTGGAGAATGTTTATGTGCCCGCCACGAGGTATGTGCTTGTAGCTTTGGATGCTATACTGACTCAGTTCGAGATGTCGCCGAGCATTGTTTTGGGTGTTGAGGTTTCGGCCCACGAACTTCTGGCATTCCGCGGCGGGATTGCAATATATGGCGAAGATATGGGGCAGCCGAAGATTTTCCCAATGACAACCTGGGGTGGTGGAATTTCACTTAGGCCCGAACTTGACGGCCTTCCGTTTAAAACTCACCTGGACTATACTATTTCGAACGAATATATCACCAACAGTGGAATTGGCCACCACATATCACTATTGTTCGAATTCTAATCCGCCGATTCATTAGCCGTTTAATAGCTTCTATTTTGTTTTCTTTTTAACGATTGCCACCTGCCAGAAACCCTATGAAAAAAATCACAGACATTAACGACCATAGGATTGAATACTACCGAAACCTAAGGGGAACCCCTTCCCTACATTCAAAGAGCAAAGTATTTATTGCCGAAGGTGAAAAAGTAGTCAGGAAATTGCTGAATAGTGATATAGAGATTATTTCTGTTTTCATGGATTCGAAATATAGCGCAATATTCAGCCAGGCCATTGCAGCCCGGCAAATACCCGGTGATAAAGTATTGATAGCCGACAAAGGATTAATGAATCTAATAGCTGGGTTTAGATTGCACCAGGGTATAATGGCAATCGGCCGGCAACCAGCCGAGACGCATCCCGATAATTTTAGCGATAGGATTGCTGTTTTGAACGGGATAGTCAATTCAGAGAATGTGGGGTCAATTGCAAGAAATTGTGTTGCCTTCGGGATTGACGCCTTAATCTGCGACAGCGATTCGAGCAGCCAATATCTGCGCCGAGCGGTGCGGGTGTCCATGGGGGCGGTTTTTCAGCTTAAACATCTTCACTACAAAAACAATATCGAAAACTTAATTCATGATTTGAAACAGCGCAATTACTCAATAATCAGTTCGGAAATAACCAAAACATCTGAAGACGTTAATCAATTCAAGTTTCCGTTGAAATTTTGTTTGATATTTGGTTCGGAAGGCGTCGGAATTTGCCAAGAGATATTGAGTTCTTCGGATGCGATTATTCATATCAACATAAAACAAGCAGTCGATTCGCTTAATGTGGCAGTTGCCAGTGCCGTTATACTTTCGAGAATATCTGATTCGCAGCAAATCCGATAGTGGGTTAATGCTTTTTTTCGGCGGCCAGTAATATATTATTATCAAGCCGTTATCAATGGCGACATGCTGTTCCCGGACGAATCTAAATCTTTTTTGTGAAAAAGCTGAGACCTTTTGCTAATTGATGTGTTATTAATATTGGTGGGAAATGCGAATTCGTATCAGCTTGCATCATGGTAATGTGAATTCATTTAAAATTAATTGTTAATTAATATATTTACGATTTTTGTTATTTCTTTAATTATAATTCATTATATTTAATGTTGTTAATAATATTTAATATTCGAATAGAATTATTAATATTGATTAAATTCGGGATTCTTCATAGCATTCTTAATGCCTTGGGATTAATTATTTCTCTGAATTAATACTCGAAGAACAATAATTAAATAAAAATTTATGTTTTTCTGAGACCTTTTTATAAGTAATGTGTCATTGCAAGTAGTAATGAAGTTGTTTCTAACATAATGATACGTTTTAAATCAGCTATAAAAATCGAAATATAGAATTTTAGTTCTTTGGCAATTGAATCTCCATAGTGAAAGCAGAAGCAAATAAGTGTAAATCACAGCAGAATTAGTTACGATCTCTTTAATCTTTATTTGGGAAAGTATTTGGGAAAGTATTTGGGAAAGGATTTGGGAAAGGATGCTGAATTTATTAATTTACAAAGATTAAGTTAACTCGATTCGGTTTATTAAACATACGGGAAAATATGCAGATAAAAGGTTCGAAAATAATGGTTTTAGGCGGATGGGGTTTAGTTGGGGCTGCAATATGCAGGAAAGTCCTTGAATTTTCCCCGTCGAAGTTGATTATTACCTCTTTGAAGAAATCCGAGGCTGAGGATACGGTCAGGATTTTACAAGAGGAATTCCCGAACAAAGACCCAAAGATGTTTGTTGCCAAAGGTGGTAATATATTCACTCGGGACGACTGGAGAAATGAGAACTGGATGAATGTAATCGATGACGATGTTAGGAGAATGGGAGCGATCGAGGATATTTTCATGGAGCTTGACGGCGATATTCTCAGAAGGTCGGCTCTGTACCAGATGATACAGGAAGAGAAGCCCGATGTCGTAATTGATTGCATAAATACCGCAACAGCCTTTGCTTACCTGGATACTTATAGGGCAACCCTCGAGGTGGTGAACAAGATAAAAAATGACAAACTCGACAATGTTAGTGTTGAAAGGTTGATTGTTAGCACTTATATTCCCCAGCTTATCAGGCATGTTCAGATATTGCATAAAAGCCTGACGGATGCCGAATCGACTCTCTACCTGAAGGTCGGCACCAGCGGAACCGGCGGTATGGGGCTGAATATTCCATATACTCATAGCGAAGAAAGGCCTTCGAGGGTTTTGATGTCGAAATCAGCTTTGGCCGGGGCGCAAACTATGCTTCTTTATTTGATGGCAAGGACCCCTGGCGGGCCGATTGTGAAAGAGATAAAACCTACTGCTGCGATAGCTTGGAAGCGGATAGCATATGATACAGTGATGAGAAAAGGCTCGCCGATAATGCTTATGGACATGGACATTGAAAGTGCCCGGTCTGTTGATAATGATTTCAGGTTTGATGACAATCATGACGTTATCGACAGGAACAAAGAATTTAAATCGGTGTTCATCGATACGGGCGAAAATGGGATATTTTCCCGAGGTGAGTTTCAGGCAATCAGTTCTTTGGGGCAGATGGAAATTGTTACACCCGAAGAGATAGCCGAATATGTTGTTTATGAGCTTCGCGGCGGCAATACCGGATATGAGGTAATGCAGGGGTTGGACAGTTTTACTTTAGGCCCGACCTACCGTGGCGGAATGCTTCAGAACGTGGCCATCAGGAAAATCAAGCAGCTTGAGAAAGAGCACGGCGTTGATAGTATTGCTTTCGAACTATTAGGGCCGCCAAGATTGTCGAAACTATTGATTGAGGCTTACTTAATTAAAAAGATTGCAAAATCCATGGCCGCTGCGTCCGGCTTTAGCAAAAAGGAACTGGCAAAGAAAGCTTTAGAGTTGATTCGAGAGGATGAGGAGCTAAGATCGCAGATACTTTCGATCGGCCTTGTGATATTATTTCCCGACGGTGAGAATTATATAAGGGGCGATGTTGTTAATATACCTGTTAAAAGGGAAACCGGCCGGCTGGAAATCAATAAAAAGAGAATTAATCAATGGTGTTATGAAGGATGGATTGACTTGCGGCCTTCAAATTTCCTGAAATGGAAAGAAAGAATAGATGACATTATTAAGCATTCGAATTTGGTTCCGTTGGACGAAACAAGCTCAAGATATACTTATACAAAGGATTATTGGGACAATTACGAAACTATCGATCCCGGGAAAATTGCCGGCTGGATATTCGAATTCGAAGATAAGGGATGGAGATTCAAACGTTAAAATCAATTTAATTATGATCTGTAAATAAGAAATATTTAGTGATAGAATAGTTTTGAATTGAGAAGAGATTTCTGAGGAATATATATTGTCATTACCGTTAACACGAGGTGGCAACAAAGCTCAAACCGGAACCCAACATTTATCCGAGGAGCAAATTCCTGTTGGAGCTTATATATTAAGAAGATAGTATTATAAGGAAGATGATATTAAAAAAAATGAAGATAGTATTTTAACGTTCAGTCAGTTGTTATAACTGACAGATGTTAATAATAGAAAATCGTAATGAACAGCCCCGCCGCAATCAGCGGGGAATTAAACCCACAATGTGGGATTAAAGATAATTTATTTCTCTTGATAAATAACTTTTTATGTACCATTAATTAATGGAGTGCTTAATGAAAAGGTTTTTTCTACTAATCGCCATCGTTTTCTGCCTGGTTGGGACATTGTCCTATGCCCAGGGCGATGACATTCTCCGAAGAAGTGAGATGTACGAACCTCCCACATTCGGACCAATTCCGTCGAGTTTCCCGCAGAGGTTTACCGAGATCGGCCAAAACCCGACTCAGCCTCAGATTTCGACAGGCTATTATTTCGTCGACAGTGATGACGACGCCCCTGATTATTGGCGTCCGACCCCTGAAATCATCGATACGTTAACGGAACCAACGCTATGGCGTAGGATTGTTCAAGGCCCGCGTATTCTTCCGAAGGAATACTGGGATGACAACCCGCGTGAAGGGCATCGCTTCTTCCACAACCCTGCGAAACAGGGTGTAGGTGTTGTTGACTTTTTTGAACATGGCGCAACTACGGCTGTTGACTCTACGGACAACGCTATAGCAGGCCCAATACCAATCGGGTTCGGATTCTATTTTAACGGGCTTCGTTATGATAGTTTCTATGTAACAACAAACGGCCTTATTGCCCTGACAAACAGGCGTTATTTCTATAACTCAAATGGAGATCGCTCGATTCCAACCGGTGGAGCTACTTGCTATGATCCTATGAGTATGGACTGGTTTGTTCGCGCAAGGGTCGGCGATGGCCTTACCGATGCGAATGATGATAACTTTGGCTACACAGTATCTGTACTGGGAAATGCCGCCGGTAGTTACCTTGGTGGTATCAGGACTCCGAACGGCCCTTTGAATGGGCTGAATCCCTCTCATAGAGCAGCAGTTATTGCACCTTTCTGGGGCGACAACCATTTGTCTCAATATTCAACTGAAATTAACCAACCGGATGATTGGGGCAAATGCTTCTTCAAACGCTCCAATGCGGCCGACAAACTCATTATTTATTATGTTAACATTGCACCGGTCGGGCTAAAAGCAACTCCATCAGGAATGTATACCGCCCAGGCAAACTTAAGGCGCGGCGAATCCAATTATATTTCAGCAAACGCCCAGGTTATCCTCGATCGTACCGATAGCTCTGTTACCATCGTTTATGAAAGGTTCGACGGTGTTGCAATTGTGAATAACCGCGCTCAGACGGCTATGACAATTTTCCGCTATAACACGACTTGTGGTGTTCGCGGATTTGCACGCCATGTAAACTACGGACAACCCGGCGGGCCGAACTATCCCTGGGATACGGAATATGAACAGTTTACACACTATTTCCATAAATATGCTAATCCGTATGTAAACTATCCTCATAACCAATTGGCTATTAAATTCAAACAATGGCAGAACTCATTAAGGGTTGTTGACATTCAGTACATAATTAGGAAGCCTGATGAAAATGCCAGTTTGGACTTTACCGATATCGTACCGTCGACCAGAGTTAATGACTATGAATTATTAGCCGGCGAAGAAAGAATCGGTGCAATTCAGCCAGTGGTTCTGATACAAAACCTGACTAATGAAATTCAGGGCCCAACAGGAGTGAACTTTGTGCCCCAGGACTTCAATTTCCGTGCAAGGTTTAGAATTATCAACTTAGCCACGGAAAGAATTATTTATAGCAGATTGGTTCCTATTGACAGCACTTGTCTTGCCACTCCGGATGCCACGTCGGAAAATTGTACCGGCGACCCTGATGTAAAGGTAAGACTATCAACAGTAACAGTTAAGAATGGTGACTATACGGCAGCTCCGAAAGATTTCCCCGGCCAAGAGGGATATAACGGAATACCGCCTTACGAATTCGTACAGGTCTATTTTCCGCCATTCGAGCCGAATGAATTCGTGGAAAACCATATTGGCCGAATGCGAGCCTTTATTATCGCAGACCCAACTAACCCTTCAACAGGCGAAGGGGTTGGCGATGAATGGCCATTCGATGATACGTCAAGTGTAAGATTATTCGTTATGAGAAGGCTTGACAGATTTAATGAGGATATTACAGAATTTCACTTTGTTGAAAGAGTAGCAATGCCTTCGGTTTTGAAATGGGTAAATATAGATGCTGAAGTTGTTACGGGCGATGATGTATCGCACCATCCTTTGCCACCGCGTGGCGAATATGCAGCCAGGAATAATGAGAATTATACATTGACATCGCCGGTTATCCGTATGACTCGTAGGACACTTACTGGCCAAGAACCAGCAAAATCACCCGGCGGTGACGAATTAAGGTCATTCCCAATCAATATGCGCAATAAATACGATGCGGTTATTTCATTGTCTGTTCAGAGAACCGCTGCAGACGATGATTGGGAAAGAGGCTGGAGTGATCAGCAATTGATCGGAGCCGAGCCTAGGTCGGTTCTTAATTCTAATGTGTTCAATGTTTGGACACGAAACCGCAATGCTGCTTCATACAGGCCGGACGAGTTAAGGGTCGAAATAGCACAGCCAAGCCCTGATGGAATCAGATATATCACAAATATTGATGATAAGAGATGGCAAAACCATCCGAGGCGTGAAGGTGCCAAACCCGTGACAGATGTGCCGGCATTGACTATATATGGCGCTGGCGGCTATATGACCGGATTTTTAGAGGCAGACAAGGACTCTTCGTTGTCATTGCCAGCAGCCGGCCAGTTAAATGCCCTTCGCCCGAATCTTTATGACGATGGTATTGACTGGGTATACAAAAGATATTTCATCGCTATTCCCGATACATTTATTAGAGCTGAGAACGAAGGCGCTAAGAACTTCAGGTTCAGGTTGAAAATTCACGCGACTAACGACAAGAAATGTATTGTTTGTATACCTGATGATGATGATGCCTACTTTGTTGACAACATTAGGCTGTTGTTCTATTCAAAGGAAGCAACAGACATCGGCGTTACATCAGTGATGCTTGACTGGCCGTATACGATGGCACCAGCTTCACAGGCAACCAACATCCCGATAAGAGTTAGATTGAGCAATAATACAAGCAACGACGCACCTTCTTATATAATTACGACTGCTATTTGGAGGAAAAGCGAGTTTAGGGATTTAACGAAAATAATTTATTGTCGTTCAAAAGTTATGTCGAGCCATCCGGGTACACGAGAACTTCCAATGGATATGCCTGCATGGAATGCCCGTAAGGCCGGTCCCGGTGAATACATTCTCGAAGCAGTAGTTTATGTGCCGGGCGGCGATCTTGAAGAATTGAATGACACTACTTTCAAAGAAATAACAATCAGATTTGGCGATGCATTCGCTTATGATCCCGTAGACAACCCACAAAATAATGTTCCCGAAGCAGCATTCTCCAACACACCAGGCAGAGGCCTGAACATGTTTGGATTTGCTTATGGCGCCAGCGGCAATGACAGAGGGCCAAGGGAAACTTATAACGAAGACGTATTCGGCGCCGGGTATGTCGGTGGCAGTGGTTCCGGCCGGATTGCTGCGAAATTCGAATTGATGAGATCTGATACGATTTATGGTTTCCGGGTTTTCTTCGGAACATTGAACCAGGCTTGGGATGATATTTCACTGTCAGTTTTCACCGATGTGGGCGGGCAACAGCCTGGTACCCAAATCCCCGGTTCGAATATTTGGAGGCAGCGTGGATTTGACGATCTTAGAAATGATTACTTCTGGGGCGAATACATGACATACGCTTATGATGGCGATCCTTTGATTCTTCCTTCGGGAACATATTGGGTAGCAATCACCCAGTTGGGCGAGACTGGCCTTGAACTTGGCGCTTCCAAATCACGTGTTGGTATGAGAACTACGAATATCTTTATTCCCCCTCCAACCGGCCTTGGCGGCCCAACCGGCGGCGGTGGCTACTCTCTTATGATTGAGAAAACATTCAGAAAGTATGTCGGGAATAACTTGATTAATAAGAACTTCTTTGCCCTTGAAAATTCAGCCGGAAACGGCACGTGGCTGGAATTTATGCCATCGGTCGGCAACCCGGCTTATGCTCACTTGCACCACTTTGGTATTTCTCCGGCGGATTTCACTACTGCTACACTCTCACGCGGTACATGGATCCCGATGATACGCCCATACCTTGGTGAAAGGTCATATGAAAACCCTGTTTATTTAACAGACAACTGTATTCATATTCCGATTGAACTGTCGTACTTCACCGGTGAAGTTCGCACTAATGGTATTGACCTTGAGTGGGAAACAGCATCCGAAGAAAACAATTACGGCTTCTATGTAGAAAAACGTGAATTCAACAGGGATGTTGAAAACGAATGGGATGCAATTGGATTTGTTCCCGGCAGTAATAATTCTAAAGTTGCTAAGAAGTATAACTTTACCGATAACGATGTTGTATTGAGCAGAACTTATCAATATCGCCTGCGCCAGGTTGATTTCGATGGTACTTATGACTGTACTTCATCAGGAATTGTTACGCTTAAATTCGGCGAGTATGTACCTTTGGTATTAGAACAAAACGGGCCTAACCCCGCTAATGAGTCTACTACTTTCTGGTTTCACCTTCCGACGGGCGGAGATGTTTCCCTTGAAGTATCCGACATCTTTGGCAATGTTGTTAAAACATTTAAGCAAAACTTTGCTGCCGGAGATAGAAGGAGTATTATATGGGATAATTGTACCGATAACAATGGTATGATGCTCCCGAGTGGCACTTACATCTACAAGCTTACAGCCGGTGATGAAACTGCTACACGCAAGATGACAATTGTACGTTAATATTTTTCCGTACACATAAATATAAAGCCTTCGGTGATTTCACCGGGGGCTTTTTTTTTGGTGTGCCGCCCGGCATGGGGATGCCGGCTGCTCGGATGGGGAGATTGGCTGTGAGGATGGGGGGCTCGTCTGCTACAACAAACTAATTTTCCACAATTAATAAAATGTTAGTAAGTATTCAACAAATATTCGTTGGGATTTGATATATTTGTATGACAAGTATTTTAATGTGGAGGAAAGAATGGCAGATATTAAGACTTCAAGGCAGTAGTGTCCGGTAAAAAAAGAGAACACTCAGAATATGTACCTGAATATTATGACTTGTCATTCTGAACTGGTTTCAGAATCCAGTATTCACGGGCTATGTGGCCATATTGAGATAGATTCCGGATCAAGTCCGGAATGACAATCATTTTACTTCCCCTCTTTCTCAAGGAGGGGCCAGGAGTGGTTTCTTTCCCCTCTTTCTTAAGGAGAGGCCAGGGGTGGTTTACTCCCCCTCTTTCTTAAGGAGAGGCCAGGGGTGGTTGAACTCTGGATCCTTCGACTCCGCTCAGGATGACATTCATATTAAAAAACACACGTAGTATGTTAACTCCTCGTCTTCACTTTCCTTTTATTCTCATCTAATTCCATCTTGCGCAGGCGTATGCTTTGCGGCGTGATTTCAACGAGTTCATCTTCGGCGATAAATTCAATGGACTGGTCGAGGGACATAAGCCTCGGCGGGCGAAGCGTAACGGTGGCATCTGCGGCGGCGGCACGCATATTAGTCAGCTTCTTAGTCTTTGTGATATTCACCGTCAGGTCGGTCATTTTGTTCCGTTCGCCAATCACCATACCATTATAGACCTGCGAACCCACGGCTACGAAAATCTCGCCGCGGTCTTCCATAGCATAGCTGGCATAGGCGGTCACCTGGCCAGGGCGGTCGGCAATGAGAGTGCCGGAATTCCGCTGCGGAATAGGTCCGAACCACGGCTCGTAGCCATCAAAGAGCGTGTTCATAACGCCACTGCCGCGGGTATCGGTCAGAAACTGGCTGCGAAAGCCAATCAACCCGCGCGAAGGCACCATAAATTCCAGATTGGCCCGTCCGCTGCCGGTATTCGTCAAGTTGACCATACGGCCTTTTCTTTTAGATAGCTTCTCGGTAATAACACCCGTGAATTCTTCCGGCAGGTCAACGAAAACTTGCTCGACCGGCTCTGACTTAATGCCATCAATTGCCTTTGTAATCACCTGCGGTTTGGACACCATAAACTCATATCCCTCACGGCGCATAGTTTCTATCAGGACGGCCATTTGCAGCTCCCCCCTGCCTGCCACTTCGAAGGCATCGGTACGCCCCGATATTTGATCTACACGCAAGGAAACATTCGTTAGCATCTCCTTTTGCAGCCTGGCTTTGATATGGCGTGAAGTAAGGAACTTACCTTCGGTTCCGGCGAACGGGCTTGTATTCACATAAAATATCATCGAGACCGTCGGCTCGTCAATATCAATCCTCGGCAATGGCTTCGGATTCTCCAGATCGGAAATCGAATCGCCGATATTGACATCCTCAATTCCGGCAACGGCAATAATATCTCCGGCCTCAACGCTATCCACCATTTTCTTGTCTAAGCCATGGAAAGTATAAATCGCCGAGAATTTCACTCTGCTCCTGTTGCCGTCCTTTCCGCACAGCGTATACTGTTTGTTCATTTCCAGGATACCGTTTTGCAGTCTGCCAATGAGTATCTGCCCAACATAGGAATCATAATCGAGGCTTGTTACGAGGAACTGAGGCACCTGTCCCTCATCGATTTCCGGCCCCGGGATTGTTTTAATTATCTCTTCGAACAATGGCTTAAGGTCGGTGGAGCCGTCTCCGAGTTCGTTGTGCGCGACACCCTCCTTGGCATTTGTGTAAAGGATTGGGAAATCGATTTGCTCGTCGTTGGCGTCGAGGTCGATGAACAGGTCGTAGACATCGCTGATGACTTCGTCGATTCTGGCGTCATGGCGGTCAATTTTATTAATGATGAGAATTACCGGCAGCTTGCGGGCGAGAGCTTTCTTGACGACAAAACGCGTTTGCGGCAAGGGGCCTTCGCTGGCGTCGACTAGCAGTATAACGCCGTCCACGAGGTTCAGCCCACGCTCCACTTCGCCGCCGAAATCGGCATGGCCGGGAGTGTCCATAATGTTGATTTTAATATCTTTATACCAAATCGAAGTATTCTTTGCCATGATTGTAATCCCGCGTTCCCGCTCGAGGTCCATGGAATCCATAACGCGATCTTCTACTGCCTGGTGCTGCCGGAATGTTCCGCTTTGGCCGAGCATACCGTCAACGAGTGTGGTTTTGCCGTGGTCAACGTGGGCTATGATGGCGATGTTTCTGAAGCTCTCTTTTCTCATTATTATCCTGTTGTTTCAAATATTTACAAAGACAGGATTCTATAACGATTATATGATGGTTTTAGTTGGGTGGCGGGAATATGTAGTGTTCCCCGGTTTGCTCATTTGCGGAATTCATTCCTCATCCTTTTACAAATATCTTATAGCCATATTCGCAATCGGCAAGAACATCTCTTACAGCTTTTATTTCAGCAATGGCAAGCCGCACTTAACATCGAATTCTGGGTGGCTTGTTACATCCCCTGTAAAATAGTATATTGGCAAATCATTCCACCTTAGTTTCCACGACAATATCAACCGTCCGGCAGTAGAACCTTCCCTCGGGCAGGTCGTTATCGTACAGCAGCCTGCTGCTGCCAACGCCCCGGACTCCGGCATCGGTTCGGTTTATTGCTGCGGCAGTTACCTGCGCCCGGCGAAGTGAAAGGATTCTGTTGTGTTCATCATCGCCAGTCCTGTCGGTATAACCCGAAATTGAAATCTCCGAATCTGCATTTATTCTGCTCTTAATGAAATCAATTATCTTATTGTTAATTCCTGCTATATCGGATTTATCGAAATCGAACAAAATCATACTGTAGCGGTCAATTATTTTATCCTCAATTTTCTCTTGCCTTTTCTTACGAATGCTGATTAAATCAATAGGCAAGGATCGCTTCTCGGTTATCTTTTCCCTGCCGGAGCTGTCCAGAACTGTAAATGAATAGCTAATGGATTCATCAAAGCGAGGTGTAAGCAATTGATTTTGTGACAAGTTCCAGTCGACAAATTCGGGGAAATCAACGGTAATCGTAGTGTCGAAATTGTTACTGATTCCCTGGGATACCTGCGATGCATTAATCACGGCCATCTTTACCACTGCCCCTGAATTGGCATAAATGCGGAATCTCGCTATTGCCGGAGTTGCCACACGAAAAGTATCGGATGCAAAGACAGGAGCGAGAATTTCGTATACATTGGAAGATATCTCCACGCGGCGGTTTTCTGCCGATTTATCGGGCTCTTCCTCAGGTACGGATGCTTTTTGCGGTAGATTTGCCGCTATTACTTTCATTCTTCTACCGCCGATTCCCCATACGGATGAAAGATAATTCCTAATGCTTTCGGCCCTGTTTTTCGACAGCACTTTATTGTTCCTTTCCGTTGCCTGGCCATCGTTGCAGCCAATGAGAGTCAACCTTGCCCGCGGATGGTTTCGCATTCTTTTGCCGATTATGTTCAAGGCATTGTAATATGTTGGCAATGTCCGGTTATAGTATAGTCTGCCAATATTGAAATCGGCTGTATCTGATTTATTAAGTTTAATATACCGCCCGGGAATTACCGATGAATTCTCTTCAAAAAAAATATAATTAAGCAGAGGCTGCTGCCGCGAAGAGATGAATTCCTCGATTCTGAACACCGGGTTCTTGATTTCTTTGCCGGTCGAATCAACACCGTATAATTCTATTTCCGCAGTAAATTCATTTTTTTTCTTTATGAAGATAGTGTCAGTAATGCTAACGTTCTCTGTGATTATCCTTGTATTGCCAATCTCACTGGAAGTAATTGACGTTATCGGAGCGCCTTGTCTGTAGGTCTTTTCCGCAATGAAATCAGATTCGATAATTATGGTATCGATAATTATGGTATCGATAATTATGGTATCAATGATTCGGATTGTTCTATGCTCTTCGCTGATTGGTGGTACGGGCAAGGGGGAATACTTTATTGCAAGCCCCAATTTCAAACTATTAGCCTGCCAGTCGAGGCTGTTCACCACATTGGTCAATCCTAACGAGTAGAAAAGCTCTGGCGCAAGTCTCAATGTATTTGATTTATTAAGGGGCAGTTCGTAGCCGACGCCAGCCAGAACAGCAACATACATGCCTGACGGATCGGGCAAATCACCGGAGAATTCATTTCGAGTGCGTTTTTCGGTATCGACGCCGTTGGAATCTAAGAAAGTGGCACCACTGGCCGGTTTTATGATTTGCTCGGCCTGGCTGTATGTTGGGGCCCGGACAACCCCCATCCGAAATCCTCCATATAGAGTTAGCCTGTTGGCCACACGCCAACCCAACATTGATTCTATCCCGATATTAGATAATTGTGCATCGATGGAATGTTCGAACTCGCCATCGCTTGCCCTGCCATTTCTTATTACTTTTGTCTTCTCAATTTCAGTCAGTTCCGCATCGAGCACCGAATAGCCCGCCCGAAATCCGATTAATAATGATTTGGCTATGGGAAATTCATATAGCAGGCCCAATGAAAAGCCGGTGCCAAAGCCAGATTGGAACCGCTCGCAACAATTTGGAATGCCAGGCAGTTCGGGGAAATCCGCAGAATGAAGGTTTAAATTTAAATTGACATAGCCGCCATTACTCGTGCGTAATTCACTCGTGGCAGGCTTTTTATCCTGACTGTTTGATGTGGCAGGTAAAAGAATTAATAATAGAAAGACAAACGCCAAGATTCTCATAGGATTTTCAAAAGTAATCTTTTTTTGACCCGGAACAATTCCATTTAGAGACTTCTTAGTCAAAGACTTATTGCCATCCCCGCGTTAATGAAATAGAAGTGGCTGCTATATAAATTATATTATGGTCAGGCAGATAGAACAGAAATCACGAATGATCCGTTCGCCAGCCACTGATACAATAATTTAATCTATGTTTTTAATCTTGTTTATTTTTTCGACTTCACCGGCAAGAATCAGGGAATCATTTTCAGCAATTCGGTAATCAGCTCGCGGGATAGCTTTAATATTGTTTCCGGTTTCGGATTCGTTTTTAATCGATAAAACATCCACACCGTATTGCGACCTGATGCCCAGCTCTTTAATCGATTTCCCGATGAAGCTTTTCGGAGCCGGAATCTCAGTTATGACATATCCCTCCAGGAATTTAATGTCCTGATCGGCGTTCGATAATGTGATTTTAGTTGCCAGATCCGAGGTGAACTCTATCCTGTCCATTTCCTGCTGGTATGTATCATTGATGTCCTTTCTCCAGATAGTACCAATCTGCTTTTTAGGGTTCTTCTCATCCATAACCGGCAGGCCGTTATAATCGCACATACTCATCCATTTAAGCACCTGGCGGCAGTTATCATTTACAGTGCAGGTTATGATGTCCTTGTCCACCACATCGCCGGCAATTATTAAATATTTCAATGCATCCCTATCGAAAGTAAGCAGGAAATCCTTAATGCTGTTCAGCGATATTATTCCCATGAAATCTCCGTTCTTATGATTGACGGCCACGTAGGGCAATTTCCTCGAGATTATCATGTTAATTACTTCGCTGAAATTCGAATCCTCCGGAATGCTCTCAAATCTACTCCTGTAAACATCTTTTACGTGCAGAGATTTCATCACATTTACCTCTGCCCTTTCCTTGATTTTGATATTCCTGCGTAATAATTTCAGCGTATAAATCGATTCGCGGGAGAGTTTGGACGATACCATCATACTAATCGTACAGGTAATCATCAGGGGCAAAATAATTGCATTTTCCTTGGTGAGCTCAAAGACTATTATGATTGCAGTTATCGGAGCTCGGGTTGTGCCAGCGACCATCCCACCCATGGCAACCAAAGCATACGCCCCGGGCGAGGCGGTATACTCCGGGAAAAGCAAATGAACAAAATGCCCGAAGAAAGCCCCTATCATCGCCCCCATGAACAGAGCCGGGGCAAAGATGCCCCCCGAGCCGCCCGAACCCAATGTTATGGATGTTGCAAATATCTTAACGAAAATCAATACAATTGCAAGCTCCCATACTTCCTTGCCGTTCAAAGCAAGATTTATCGAATCATATCCGACACCCATAATTTCGGGATATACTATCGCAATGCAACCGATAATTACCCCGCCTATTGTTGCCTTCAGATATGCCGGTATCTTAAGTTTGTTGTCCCATAGGTCTTCTGAAGCGTATAGTACCTTAATAAATAAGTAAGAAACCAGGCCGCTAAGCAGCCCCAGAACAAAGTAAAAACCAATTTCATAGGGGCTGGCCAAAGTATAGTGTGGCACCTGAAATGCGGCAAAATCACCCTCGAACGTATGCGATACGACGGTGGCCATTACAGACGAAATCACAATTGGCGAGAACTGGGCCACAGCAAAATCCATTAATATTATTTCCACCGCAAATAATGCCCCTGCAACCGGCGCATTGAAAGCTGCGGCAATTCCGGCAGCCGCTCCGCATCCTACTAATGTTTTCATTCTCTTGGACGGAACCCGGAAGAATTGCCCGATGGAAGAGCCGAGGCTTGCTCCTATCTGGATAATCGGCCCCTCTCTGCCAACCGACCCGCCCGTGCCAATCGTAACGGCCGAAGCAAATGCTTTTACGAATGCTACACGCGGCCTTATCGCCCCGCCTTTCAGCAGTATTGCCTGCATCACCTCAGGTACGCCATGCCCTTTGGCCTCAGGAGCAAAGAAATATATTACAGGGCCGACTATCAATCCGCCAATCGCAGGTATCAGTATTTTGATGTACCACGGCATATCCATTATATTCTGCAAAAGCGAACCGTCGCCGGGAAATGATAAATCAGACATCCACGAGATCATCGCCCTTATGCCAACAGCCCCCAACCCGCCCAGGATACCGATAATGATGGCAAGTATTATCATGAAGAGATGCTCGGTCATGTGGGCTTTTCTGATCAAACGGCTCACCAGAAGGGAAGCCTGAATATTGATATTCCGGAAGAAATTCGGCATTGAAAAATAATTTCCAAAAAGTGTATCGGGTACGAAGTCAAAATTAAGATATTATAGCTACTAAATAAAGAAATGATTTGATTCTTTCTGTCATTCGGCGCAAGCAGGGATTCATTCACGCGGCAATTGATTTTAGCCTGGCCACAAATTCATCGGGCAACCGCACCTTTTGACCCGAAGCTTTATCAACAGCTATATGCACGGTTGATGCCTTCCCGGCCAGCTTTCCCTTTTTCGATAATTCATATTCGAGTGTGAAAGATGATTCGCCAATTCGGCCTAATACGATACGGATTTCAATATTATCACCGATTGTTATTGGCAGGTAAAAATCCGATTCTGCGTGAATGACAGGCAGAGAAAATGAAGACTCTTCCAAAATAAACTTAATGCTAAACCCGGCCTCAGTTAGCATTCCTTCGTAGGCCCGATGGATAATATCAAACTGCCGTGCAAAATAAATTACGCCGGCAGCATCGGTATCTCCAAGATTTATCAATGTGTTATATTCAAACATAGACGTCTTAATAATCTAATTTGCTGTATCTTACATAATAAAATTACAAAAAAATGAATTAACAGAATCAATTAATTTCAATAAATGGTTTTAACGAATTCCTATTATTGATTTTAACGAATTCCTATTATTGATTTTAACGAATTCCTATTATTGATTTTAACGAATTCCTATTTATTGATTTTAACGAATTCCTATTTATTGATTTTAACGAATTCCTATTATTGATTTTAACGAATTCCTATTTATTGATTTTAACGAATTCCTATTTATTGATTTTAACGAATTCCTATTATTGATTTTAACGAATTCCTATTATTGATTTTAACGAATTTCGTAAATTGCAGGCATTCGGAACCAGACATGAATCATAAC
>JAJRTW010000046.1 GCA_024278075.1 Bacteroidota bacterium
CAGTAGTGTCCGGTTAAAATGCAGACAATTAGAGATAATCGTAGTAATAAGCTCCATTTAGCCCAATATTGTGCAATTATGGATGCATTTTGAAAATAGCGAGATTTGTTGTTAAAGTATGTCATACCGGATCAAGTCCGGAATGACAAGTAATATTATAATAATTGCAATGATACGAAATTGTAACTAAACCAGCGTTATCTAAGGCAAAATACATGCTATAACTGTGATTACCAATTATTCACTGCTTTTTAACCGGACAGTAATTATATTCGTTATATCTTTGCAAAGAATATATTTAGGAGAAGATGTGAGTTATTTTAATCAGGACTTTATCGACTTTTTAATGGAATTGACTAAAAATAACAACAGGGAATGGTTCCATGAGAATAAAAAGCGATATGGGAAATCTGTTAAACAGCCCTTTGCCGGCTTTGTCGAGGAAATGATTGCTCGTATCCAATCGGACGATTCGCGGGTTATGATAGCTCCCAAAGATGCTATCTTCAGGATCAACAGGGATATTCGTTTTACTAAGGACAAAACACCATATAAGACGCAAGTGTCGGCGTTGATATCCCCGGCCGGCAAGAAGGATAAGATTGTTCCCGGCTTTTACTTTGAATTCGCGCCCGATGAAATACGGGTTTATGGCGGTGCTTACTCGCCGGATAAACACCGGTTGCACTCGATTAGAAGCTGTATTGCCGGCAACCCTGATGAATTCAATAGGGTGATCAGCGATAAGAAATTCACTGAGATGTTCGGTGAATTAGTGGGGGAGAAGCACAAAAGGCTACCACCCGAATTCAAGGCAGCGGCCGAAACCCAATCGCTTCTGTTTAATAAGCAACTCTACTACGGTGCAACATTTGATTCGAAAGAGCTTCTGAGTAATAAGTTGCCGGATATACTTATGGAATATTATTATGCGGCAAAACCGATGAAAGAATTTCTGGAGAAAGCAATGGGGTTTTAATACTAACCCAAAGTGTAGATATTCACAATTAATCTTGCTATATTAGCTGGCTTGTTGTTATGATTTACTTTGTAAATTATTTCGCCTAACCAATCGCAAAGTGAAGATTTGCGGATAATTGCATTCCCAAATCGGAATTTCGGAATATACCATAAATATCAATGCTGCTCCATCATTATACATTAGAGAAAATAGTTGAGGAATTGAAATCCCTTATCGGGTGCAAAGTGGTTGAATGCTTCGCACAGGAAAAGGATTCCATGGCTATTGCTTTTGATGATGGAATCGGATTGCGGCACTTGCAGATTTACTCCGGCAGCAGGCTGAGTGCTATTTATTTACGTCCAAATTTTGCCAAAGCCCGAAAAAATACAACGGAGTTGTTCCATAATTTGAATGGTGAAATCCTTCAGGAGGTCTCACTTACCTCCGCCGACAGAATCATCGGTTTCAAATTTGTACATACTGACCTATATGTATTTCTCTTTGGCGGAGCGAAAACCAGCGTGATAGCCACAAATAGAAAAGGGAAAATAATTGACAGCCTTAACAATACTATCCACAAAACCATCCACAAAATTGGCAGCAAAATTAAATTCCCTGAGAATAAGTTAAAAGCATTTAATGACTTCCCGCCTGATGTCAGCATAGTTAAGGCAATAGCCGGATGCAAACTTTTGCTTGGCAGATATTATGCTAAAGAGTTGCTGCTGAGATATAGAATTGAAGACAAGCCCATCGGTGAATTTGCGGAAGCGGAATTAGCGGATATATACTCAAAGGCGGAATTATTAAAGGAAGAATGCCTTGCTTCCAGGAAATTCTATATCCTTGCTTCGGAGCAAAAGGAGTATTTTCTTTCTCTGATTCAGCTTGGATTCCGGACGGAAATTATCGGCCGGTATGATTCCATCTGCGAGGCCGTGCATAGAAGGGTTGTAAGGGAATTGAAGGATTCGGAACTGCTGCCGGCCAGGAAATCCATGCTAACGAAATTGTAAAGAATAAGGCGAAAGGCAGAGAAGGAAATCCAACAAATTGAAGTGTCTGCCAAAGCATTGGAGAGGGCGGACAGATACTCTAATTGGGCGGGCCTGCTTGCCTCGCAGCCCAATCCGAAAGCAAAATCGGGAGATGCCATTAAACTGATTGACTGGGACGGCAACGGTGTGGTTGTCAATCTTGACCCGAAGATGAACCTGATGGATAACAGCCGGAAATATTACAAGAAAGCGAGGAAATCGCGTGAGGATGTTAAGATAAGGGCAGCCCGCCTGCCGGAATTTAAATTGAAATTGGAAAAGTCGGAGAAGTATATTAAACTGCTCAGCGGGACGGAGGATTTGAAGAGTTTCAGGAAACTATCTATTGAAGTAAAAAAGGAACTGGGTATTAAAATGGAATACATGCCGCCGGAGCCGGAGGATAAATTCCGGACGTTCGACCTGGGCGAGGGCTATATGCTGTACGTTGGCAAGAATGCCGCAAACAACGACGAGCTGACTATGCGGTTTGCAAAGCCGAATGATATATGGCTGCACGCACGCGGTTCGGGCGGCTCGCACGTGGTGCTGCGAATGAAGGGCAAGGAGAAACCGCCGAAATATATAATGAAGATGGCCGCATCCGTAGCAGCATATTTCTCGAAGGCAAGGAACGCCAAATATACACCCGTAGCCTATACATTTAAGAAATACGTCCGCAAACCAAAGGGGGCTAACCCTGGTTCTGTGGTGATGGCACGCGAAGATGTGATAATGGTGGAACCGAAGCTGCCGGAGTAGGTAGGGGCTAACTTGTCCAAAGTTCCAAACTTTGGACAAGTTCAATGAGCCATCTTTGCACAGCCCATTGTCAGCCAATATAATAATTTCCTATTAGCTATCCGGAATACCTAAATCGAACTGCCTGGATGAATGGTGAACTGTCATTATACTAACGGTTTCCTCTTCGACGAAATATACAATTCTATATAACCCATGGATAATCTCTCTAACAGAGGGATTGTTGGTTTCAGGTACACAAGTGTCCGGTTAAAATGCAGACAATTAGTGATAGTCGCAGTAATAAGCTCCTTTTTGGCTTATATCGTGCTATTATGGATGCAATTTTGAAATCTGTGAAATATAATATTAAAGCATGTCATACCGGACCCCGATCC
>JAJRTW010000047.1 GCA_024278075.1 Bacteroidota bacterium
TCAACAAAGAAAGAAAAAAAGTAGCAAAAAAAGAAAGAAATCCATTATTATCAATAATTTATCTTTTCTTCTCTTTTTTCTATTTGATTATTAACATTTTTATTAACAATTTGGGTTACCTACTATTATGAGGCAATAGGATGAAGAAGAAATAAAAAAAAAGAGGTGACGATAGTTAAAACCGTTTACGCCATTTTCAGGGCAGCAAGAAACTCATCAGAGGTTTTCAGTTGCTTATCAATATCATCAGTTATCCAGTCGATTCCCTTCTCGCGGAAAACCGGGAAAGATTCACACAATAATTTCCACGGCGTAATATCAGAAATATTATCATAACGAAAGCCATTATAGAATCCCGCCCCGTTTTCTTCGCAAATTACACCGGCCAAACTAACCGAAGCAACTAAATTTCTGTTTTCCGACAAATCTTCCGGGTGCAAATGATTAGCAATTACCACTCTCAGGATGCCGGGTAATTTCCATTCGCCAGCAATTTTATCACCAACATCAACATGAGTAAAGCCAAAAATAGTTTTCTCCGCATCATAATCGGTTGCACCTTCATTCTCTACAAGCTCAATCACTTTATTGTATCTGTGGACATTATTCTGTACCATAGCAAGTTTGCCGATTTTGTACAGCAGCCCGCCGATGAATTCAGTGCCATGATACTCCTGATTCGATTTGGATGAAATTGATTTCGCAATTGTGCCGGTGCTTGCCGAGTGATACCAGAATTTATCCATTATCTCGGCTGCGCCCTTAGTTGTGCTAAGCCAAAATTTTGAGAAAATCGCTACACTCAGAACGATATTGGTTAATCTTCTAAAACCCATTTTCATAATAGCATTTCGCAGAGTTTTGATTTGCCCCCTTACACCGTAGAGAGGTGAATTGGCAACCCTTAGCAATTTCATTGTTAATGCCGGGTCGCTTTCAATCAGCTTAGTTAATTCGTGAATGAACACTTCATCACGGTCGAGCATCTCAAGGATTCCGGTAGTAATCGACGGCAGGGTCGCAAATTCTTTAGTGTGAATAATATATTCGATTAATGTCATCTTTCGTTTAAGCTAAAATTACAAAAGCATTTTTATAATATAAGAAATTATTTAATATTAAAATTTAAAACTTAAAGAAAAATGACGGAATTTCTTTATTTATTAAGGTATTATGAATATTTCTTAATACTAATGGACGTTATGAATGGAAATTGGATAAGGGCATGGGCAAAAATATATTGCGGGTAGGGAATTATTTACTTGCTTTATTTGGAATATTAGTTTATATTATTTTAAAATCAAAAAAATATGCCATCAAATTCTATGTGTTCAATTTTGTTATAGCATCCGGCCTCCCCATCCGAGCAGACAAATTAGACAAAATAAGCGACATGTTGTACAAATCCGGCGGCTTCGTCCTTGAATTCATAGTCAATGAGCAAGATGGGAGCGGCAATGCCCAAGATGAGTGCATCAATGAGCAAGATGATTGCGGCAATGAGCAACATGAGTGCGGCAATGAGCAACATGAGAGGCAATGCTGAACTCAATGATAATAAAGCCCTGAATATTTGGGTTAATCCATTATCCCTTCATCCCGAGGAGTTGTTTCAGCTTCATCATCTTAGCCTCAAGTTCTTTGGTCTGTTCCTCTTTGCTTATCTCCTTACCGGTGGCCGGCGGGTCTTTGTATATGACATTATTATTCTCATCCAGCACCAGGGTCCAGTATAATTTATCCTCGGTGAAATCGCTGTCAAAATCCTTCAGGAAGCCGTAAACAGTTGGGGGGCCTATAGCCGATCCGATATCATCATCGGTTTCGAGCTTATTATACATCAGGTAGGAGTCCGAGCGGAAGCCGGTGGTATATAACAAATTCCGAATCGCTTTCTTTTGCGCTTTAGTATTAATATCAGTTGACAAAAGTATCATATTATATTCATCGTTCTTCGGGATAAGTTCCGATATTTCAACCATTTTATCATACCGGCCGCCACACCACATAGCCCATATTTGAACAACCGTCTTCTTGCCATTATTGTTCTCGACGATCGACCTAAACGTTTTGCCGTCCACAGCCGTGACGTTGCATACTCCATCGGGAGCCTGCTTCATTTCCTTTGCTTTGCCGCTCAATTGCTTGCAGTTCAGCACCAATTCGGAAACATCCTTCTCCTTGCTTTCCTCATTATTGACTGATTTATTATTGACTAAATTAATATTGCCGTTTTTCTTTCCCTTCGTATCGCATTTCTTGTCGTTGCCATCGGCAATAAGAGAAATTGGCGAAAATAACAGTGCGACGAATATTAGCACAAGAATACTGTTATGTCCGATGGCTGGGCTGAATAGTTTCATAATGAGTTCCCTTTGTGTTAGTGTTGACAATAATCTTATTGATAAAATAAGCAATATGTTAGTTCATGCAAATTAAATAATATTAATATTGTGTTGATTATTGTACGGGAATATAATCGTATCAGGGGAGGTTATGTGTCGAAAGGGAATGACTTTTTAGTCATCGCTTTTAAGTCGGCATGGCCAGATTTGAACTGACGACCCCTACTACCCCAAAGTAGTGCGCTACCGGGCTGCGCCACATGCCGTACACAATTCATTGTGCCGAAGTAAGTTCCTTACTTTTTTTTGTGTGCTTAATTAAATCCAGTTCAAAAATAACACTAATAAATAATATGTGAAAGGGAAATCGGCAAGTAAAACGAAGAATAGAGCGGTAAATGTGCGTGGGGCTTTATGAGTGAAGAGAATATATAAAGCGATTTTATTCTATATATGCAGGATTAATATGATATGATAATATTGTTAAATTAATTAATATGATGGTGTAATAACTCATTGTGTAAGTTCTTATATTTTGTTATATTTGAGCTATGGCCTATAAAGATATGACAGATTTAGCTTATTCAACTCCATTTGGCACGTGTTATCATAGCACAATAGAATCTTTTTTGGAATCTGAACAATGTGAAGACATTCGTGGAAAAGTAGATTTGCTATTAACATCACCTCCATTTCCTCTAAACAGAAAGAAAAAATATGGTAATCTCCAAGGTGAAGTGTATGTTAATTGGTTATCTAACTTGGCTGAATAATTTAGTAGATTGCTTTCTGATACCGGTTCTATAGTCTTAGAAATAGGTAATTCATGGGACCCCGGACAACCAACAATGTCTACATTGCCAATCAAATCTCTGTTAAGATTCCTTGAGAATGGTCATCTCAAACTTTGTCAACAATTTGTCTGGTTTAATCCTGCAAAATTGCCTGGCCCAGCACAATGGGTTACAATCAATCGAACAAGGGTAAAAGATTCTTACACAAACATTTGGTGGATGAGCAAGACAGAAAACCCTAAAGCAAATAATAGGAATGTTCTTCAAGAATACAGCAAATCTATGAAGAAGTTAATTAAATCTGGCAAATTTAATGCTGGGAAAAGACCATCTGAACATAATGTTAGTGAAGAGTTCTTTACTAAAGACAACAATGGATCTATCCCTAATAATGTTCTAATATCATCTAATACCGCGTCTAACTCAAGGTATCAGAAATATTGTAAGTCTAATAGCATGACTCCACATCCAGCAAGAATGCCTGAAGATATCCCAATGTTTTTCATAAAACTTCTTACTGACCCAGATGATTTAGTCATGGATCCTTTTGGAGGTAGCAACACTACTGGAGCTATTTCACAACAATTAGAAAGAAGATGGGTGACTGTTGAAGCAGATGAATAATATGTACGTAATTCTATTGGAAGATTTGATAACGCTGAGATAGTTTAATATGGCGCGACTTTATGTTAAATGTGATGAGTCTTGGTATGATGAGCTGAATGTTATTTCAAGTTATAAAGAATCATCTGTAGAAAAAGCAATCTTATTTCATTCTAAAGTTGTTTTTCCTGACTATATCACTATTGAATTTAAACAACTAATTACTTCTCATGGTCTTACATCGCATTGCCCTGATTTGGCGCTTATTAAAAATGACTATTCAGAATGGTGGTTAATTGAAGTTGAATTATTGAAGTCTGACATGGAACATATGGTGAGCCAAGTAAGGACATTCACGAATGCTCAAATAAATGCATTTGCAATAAGAGATTACATGCTGAAAAAGGGGAAAGAAGTAGATATCGTTTTAAATAAAGACAGATTAATGGAAATGCTTGAAGATCCCCCAAAAGTTTTAGTTATCGCTGACAGTCCCATAACTGACGATTATAAACAACGGATCAAATCCTGTGGAGCACAACTTTGTATCTTTGAACTTTATCGGAATACAAATGATTCGAATGCCTACAGATTGGTTGGGGATTACCCAATTGCATATGAAGATGAATCACACTGTAGATGGGCTGAGACCCCAGAATCGCTAGTTGTAGTCAATCCTATTGTTTTGGGAAATATAGATGGCCAATCTAATATTGAAGTTGATCATAAAGGTAAATTGTACACATGGATGATTAAGAGAAAAATTAGATACACATACATCCAATGTTATGGAATAAACCCACTAACACCAGATGTGAATTATGTGCTTCTAAGAACATCAGAAGGAAAATTTTATTTTAAAACAAATTAAATAGATTATTATGGAAGCTATACTTGGCCCACAAATCATTAAATCTTATAAAAGGCTTTCTTATAAGCCGTGGTATGCTCTTGCCGAGTTTATTGATAATTCTACGCAAGCATATTTCAATAATAAACAAAAGTTAGATGTTTTATTAGATAAAGAGGGTAAACAACTAACCGTCACAATTGACTATAGAGATGATGCCCTAACCATTACTGACAATTCAAGCGGCATGAACTTAGATGAATTAGAATATTCTATGTCTATTGGAAAACCACCAGAGGACTCTTCTGGAAGATCAAAATATGGGTTAGGTATGAAAACTGCTGCTTGTTGGTTTGGTAACGAATGGAGTGTCACTACTAAGAAGTTTGATGATAACAAGGAGTACAAAATTATATTTAATGTAAATAGGATTGCTGATGGTAATTTGGATTTAGGTTTCACTGAAAAAGATGTTAATAATGATAAGCATTACACAGTTATTAAGATTACTGATTTAAATAATAAAATTAAAGGGAGGACAAAAAGCAAAGTATGGGACTTCCTAAAATCAATGTACAGAAAAGATTTCAAAAAACACAATCTCAACTTGCTTTGGACTGATGCTCGACTTACAAAGATATTGGAATGGGATTATGATGAACAGATAGGTTCCAGAATTATGCGTAACATTGAAGGCAATGAGTATAAAAGGAATTGTTCTTTTAATATTCGTGGTAAAAATGTTAAGGGATGGATATGTATTTTATCTAAAGGTAGCAGAAAAGACGCTGGTATTTCAATAATTCAAAACGATCGAATCATTAAAGGATGGCCGGATGCGTGGAGACCTTCATTATTATTTGGTGAGGCCCGTAACGATATGGTCAACCAAAGGATAGTTGGGGAATTGTACTTTGAAGACTTTGATGTTACCCATACAAAAGATAATATTATTTTTGAGGACAATGATGAACAGGAATTAGAAAGCTTGCTTTTTGATACATACGCTGATTACTTGAAAATTGCAAATCAACCATTGAAATCTGCTGATGATATTCCACTGTACGAAAGTATTATTAAATTCACAGAAGCCATTGAAGATACTGTCAATAATATTGATGATATTAACTATTTTGTATTTTTTGAGGAAATTGAAACCCTAAATGATATCAGGTTTAACAATTCTAACGTAATTGAAACTGTAAAAGATGAACAGGAGCCATCAAAGATAATTGAGATTGGCGATAATCTGAAAGTTAAAATTTATATAGAAAGAAACCTTTCCATAAATGATCCATACGTTTTACATCAACCTGATATTGATAATAAATCTGTAATTATTATCATTAATGTAAACCATCCATATTGGTCTGTAGTCTGTTCAAACAAAAGCACTTATGAATTTATGATGCAATGCACATACGATGGTATCGCTGAATGGAAAGCGGCTTTTAAAGAGCGTCTAGAGTATGATACTATTAAAGATATCAAAGATAATCTGTTACGTCTTAAGTATAAAAATGAATAAAAAAACAATTTAATAGACCGTCAAGGATGGTTGCAATCCTACTCCATACCCCCCTCGACTATCCCCAATATTTCGTTATAAGTCATTTCGAGGTCATCGTTTACTACGGTAAAATCAAACTCACCGGCAAGGCTCATTTCCTCGGCGGCCCTTTGCAGGCGGCTGTTGATTTCCTCTTCGGACTCGGTGCCTCTGCGTGTGAGCCGCTGCCTGAGCACTTCGATGCTTGGCGGCGAGATGAATATCAACAGCGCATCGTTGGGGAAAGCCCGCTTGATGGACAATGCACCCTTCACATCAATATCGAACAGCATAGCACAGCCAATATCAAGAGCTTTCCTGATCTCGTTCTTTAATGTGCCATAGTAATTGCCGAATATCTTCTCGCACTCCACGAATTCGCCGTTTTTCATTTTCCGCAGGAAATCCTCGCGCGAAAGGAAGAAATATTCGATGCCGTATGTTTCTTTGGGCCGCCTTTTCCGGGTGGTAGCGGAAATTGAAAACATCATGTCCGGATAGTCCTTCATAAGTTTTCTTGCTATCGTTGATTTGCCGCCGCCGCTTGGCGATGATAATACAATTAATCTTCTTTTCATTAATATTCCCGAATGAATTTATCTAATTACGTCAATCAATGAAGAGCAAAAATAGTAAACTTTGGTGAATTAGTGCAAAATGTTTGATTATTATTACTTATATAATTGTTGGTATTGCTGCCGAAATAAATGTAAATTTGTGAAACAGAATTATGTAGCATCCCATAAATAAATACAATGCTAACCCTTGTAACTAAGCCTTTGTCGAGGATTCCGATTCATCGGAACTAAGTTACATTGTTGTTGCAGCCAAGCTGGGGCTTGGCTTGTAAGGGAAAGGCATCAGGACGGGAAATCCTGACGCCACAACAAAAAATAAACTAATGATTAATTGAGATATTTATGTATAAAGATAACCTTAACAATAAAGTAAAAGGGCTGCTCGGCGAGGCGTTAAAACCTTTGCGTATGAACGAGATAGCCAAAGTACTTAAGATTAAATCCGATCAACCGGAATATCAGGAATTGAAACTTCTGCTTAAAGAACTGGTGGCAAAGAACACCGTTTCAAAATCCAAAAGGAAGCGATATACGATGATTGGCGTGGTGCCTTCAACCATATTCGAAGGTGTGCTGAAGATTAGCAATAACTATGGCGTTGTCCGCACCGACAATCCTGGCATGAGCGGAATCACAATAAAGCACAGAGATTTGAACACGGCTTTGGATGGAGACAAGGTTCGGGTTGCAATATTAGGCTCCAAAAGCAGGAGGTCGTTCAATGGTGAAATCGTTGGCATAGTCGAAAGGAAGAAATCGAAAATCGTCGGCACTTTGGATTTCGATGGGAATTTTTACTTTCTGATACCGGACGAAGCCAAATATTACGTTGATTTCCTGATTCCTAAGGAGTCATTAAAAGGTGCGAAGGACGGGGATAAGGTGGCTGCTAAATTCGTAGTTTGGGACGATCCCCATAAAAGCCCCCAGGCAAAAGTAACCGGCATTCTCGGCAAGGCAGGCATTCCGAAGGTCGAATTTGAATCCGTAGCCGAGGAGATGGGCCTTCCAATGGAATTTCCTGTTGATGTTTTGGCCGAGGCCGAACGGCTGAAGCATCCGCGAAATCTGAAGTCATTTAAGAACAGGGCAGACCTCCGCAATGAATTGATTGTTACCATAGACCCGCACGACGCTAAAGACTTCGATGATGCTTTATCGCTCAGAATGCTCGATAATGGCAATTATTACCTCGGCGTTCATATAGCCGATGTAAGTAATTATGTGAAAGAGAATTCAATCCTCGACAACGAAGCACGCTTTCGGGCTACGAGTGTTTACCTTGTGGACAGGGTTATTCCGATGATTCCGGAAAGATTATCCAATGAGATTTGCTCGCTGAAACCGAATGAAGTCAGATTCGCTTTTTCCGTGTTTATCGAGTTTAATAAGATTGGCACGCCTGTTAATTACGACATTAAGGAATCGGTGATTCGCAGCCGCCGAAGGTATGCCTACGAGGAAGTTCTTTATATTATTGAAACCAATAATAATGGTAATAACAATAATAATGATAATGATAATCCTGCCAAAATAAAAAAGAATAACAAGTCTAATATAATAAGAAATACGGCAATTAAAGATGACAACACTGAGTTAATATTATCTCTGCACCGGCTGTCCGAAAAGCTCAAGAAGAGAAGATTGGAAAGTGGTGGTATTAATTTCTCGACCAGCGAGGTTAAGTTCACACTCAACGACGAGCAATATCCGGTGGATGTTGAATTAAAGACCACAACGAAATCGACTTCACTGGTAGAGGAGTGTATGCTGGCGGCCAATCAAATTGTGGCGGGCCACGTCAAAGCCATTGAGAAGAAGCATAAGCTAAAAATGGAATTGCCGTTCATCTACCGCATACACGAAGACCCTGACCCAAAGCGAATATCCGAGGCGGTCGAGTTCGTAAATTCGCTTGGCTACCATCTGCCGAAAAAGAATGTTAAATCCAAAGATATTAACAGATTGATGAAACAAATCAAGGGCAAGCCGGAGGAATCGTTAATCAACCAAGTGCTTATCAGGTCGATGGCAAAGGCAATTTACACGACGGATAACGTTGGCCACTTCGGCCTGGGATTCGATGCCTATACTCATTTTACTTCGCCCATCAGGCGCTATCCGGATTTGCTTGTGCATCGGCTGCTAAAGGAGTATTCTAAGGGAAGAGTAAATGTTAAGCGGATAAAGGATTTGAGGTTGCAGCTCAAATTCATTACCAAACACTCCACAGAGAAGGAAAAGCTGGCAATGGAAGCGGAAAGGGCATCAAATAAGCTAACTCATGCGGTTATGGCCAAAGACCATGTCGGCAAGGTGTTCGACGGGACAATATCCGGCGTTGTGGCTTATGGGCTGTATGTTTTGGTTGATGGCTTATACGCAGAGGGGCTGCTGCATATAAAGGATTTGATTGGTGATTATTACCTATTCGACGAGAAGCATTATAAACTTGTCGGCAGAAGGAGCAAACAGGCCTTCAGCCTGGGCGGGAGGATTAAAGTAAAATTAGTCAAAGTTAACATCGAAAAGCGAAATATTGATTTTACTTATGTCAAAAGCTAATTTCAATGAATATTCTCAGCTAATCCATTTCATAACAAATGTTGGGTGATAAACCATCCGATTTCATTCCACCTCTTTTTTGAGGAGGGGTTAGGAGTGATTAAAGGGGGAACATTCTTCCATGAGCTAAAGCCCGTGGCTATTGAATCCCCATCGATGAGCTTTTGATATTAGTTGCTTATTATAGAAAATTTATTGAAATTGATTAATTTGCCTTCTAATATTATTAAGTAATCCAATATCACAAGTGTCCGGTTAAAAAGCATCCAAATCGCGATACTCATATTAATAAGTACCTTTTGGCCCATATTGTTCTATTATGGATGCAATTATTGATTTAGTAAGATTTAATACTAAAGCGTGTCATTCCGGACTCGATCCGGAA